>JBDUAY010000606.1:0-2995 GCA_040004415.1 Bacteroidota bacterium
AGGCTGGCGCCAAAATCAACCAGCGGAGACTCGAGGCCTCCCGGGTCTTGTGTCCATGTCTTCTGCCACATCACGTTCTTCCAGCTTTCCGGCGATCCTAAATTGGTGTAAAAGCCACCGGGGCCGGGGTCAGCCCTGTTCAGTAATTTTTCAATTGCGTGTAGCCTTGACTGTTCATCTGGCAGTTTTGTGATCTTAGCACATTGCGATAGAAGCCATCTTGAATCATTTAAGGGCAAATCAATGTTATCCATAAAATTACCTCTTCCCGCTGCTGCCTCCTGTGGTTTTTTGACGGTCAGTTGAGAACCTATACTTCGGAAAACAGAATCAGACAGTGCAAAACAACGCTGACGAAGCCCTTGCATAACCGGTTTAGTTACAGCTTGCTCAAGAATAGTGGTGGCTTTATTAATTGATTCGAGGGAGCCTGCATTTTTCGCATCAATTAAAGCGTTCCTCGCATCGTGCTCAAGGCTCGTCTCATAAATAAGGCGGTGGCGGATATAGGCATCATAATATGCCCTCAGCAACCCCATTTGGAATATAAAGTTGCTCAAAACTTCCGGCGAGGCGATCTTTTCCATTTCCTGCCATTGCTGTAAAGTACTGTCAATACCCGTGTTATCTAACAGTGCCCCTTTCAGATTATTCTCAAGTGCAATAATGCCTTGTGCAAATGTTTCTGTATAATCAGGCCCGATGAACAACCTTGCATAATCACGGAGGGTTTCTATCACCGGGGTTGTGGGATTCCAATCCTGGCCGCTCCACACGAATTTATTTACATCATCATTGATCCCTTCGGAATAACTGATGCTTCCATTCGCATACTTTGCAAAAACATTTTGAATATGCTTTTCCTGGGTTGGCCTTGGATTATAACACTCACGGCCTAACGTAATAGCATAAGCAAGGTCCCATTTTGGAATTGGGTACTGGCAACTTAAGCTGTGTGTAATATCAGGGTATCTTCTTATCGGAATATCTTTATTTACACGTTGCCTCACTTTCTGAATAGGCTCCTTCACCCACGGGCCAAACACGACACCACCGAACCACGAATATTTTCGATTTACCTCTTTGTAAAATGCATCGTACCATTTTTGAGATGGGCGAAAGACCTGCGGCGAGACCCATATTTTAGCCTCGGGATGATACTGGTGTAAAACCACAGCGAGCTTTTTTAGCCACGCAAACAAAACACCTGGCTCCAGGTCGCCTGGATCTCCACCCGGGACAAAAAGATTAGTTAGTTTGGGCAACACTTTAAACACGTTAGCCGCTTCATCTAACTCTTTCTGAATGGAATCAGGAGAAGTGTAATTGCTACCCATGTTTGGATACCACATCCACACATCGAGCCCATATTTTTTACAAATACGCGATTGCTCCGCAATCATTTTAATAGCCGGAAGTTTCATGTGGCTGTTACTAAAATCATCATCTGTGTTAGGCGGCATGATCTCAATACTATTGGCTCCAAAAATTGCCAGGCTCCTTATATAATTGTCAAACTGATCAACTGTCCATGCATCGTAAGCATTTGTTTTCGGGCGGTATCCCAACTGGTGGCCGCGAATCGGGTAGGTGGGCGTGGAAGAAATATTTAAATTTTCAGGCACAAGTATCTGGCCCCGGCGCATTTCCATTTTGCGCAGCAAGTACCCTACACCATATAATGCCCCACGTTCGTCAAATCCGGCAATGATGATCGTTTGTTCATCTTTAAGAAAAGTTATTTTATACCCGTCTTTACCGGTTGGAGAAAGTTTATTCAAAGATGTATGAAAAGCTTTGGGCAAAGTGCTTTCATCTTTAGTTATGCAGACTACGATAAGCGGGTTACCGTGTGTATTGGGGTTGGTGGCAACCGGTAAAAGGATATTGCTGTGTTCCTCTATTACCTGTTGCAAAACCACAACAGCTTCCTTTAACTGTGCATTATTTTGCTCCGGGCAGAAAATAGCTGCGTGTGAAAAGTCAGCCTGTTGTGCAAATGCCGGTTGGTGAATCAACATCCACAAAAGAACTGGTGGTATAAATTGTTTTAAGCGCATTCCTGAGACTGTTGATCATTGATAAATAGTCACTACTGTTTGAGTAACCATACGTCACAAACTTTCGACCTTTTACGCCAGTTAATCCCTGACTCTTCCGGCTCATCAAATGTAACTTCGATTTTGCCATCGCACACATCCTTAACCGGCACTGCGAATTCCTTAAATTGTTCAAGCTCTTTGTTATAAACAGTTGGGGCAACGCGCACACCGTCAATGCGCAATAAGGCTTCCCCATAACCGGCAATCCTAATTACATAATGTGCTTTAGGATTAAGGCCTTCATAAACCAATTTGGGGAAATTTTGAAATAACTGAGTAGATAAACGTTTTCGGCTCATTCCATTATCCCACCAGGCTACATCTGTTGCATCGTCCGACCAGGTTTTAACGTGTGGTTCTTTAGAGATATTTGAAATATCGTCGTAGTAGCTCCCGAACCCCGGGTTTTCCCAGGTATAGATAATTTTCAGGCGGGCAAGCTTCTCCTCTTCCGCATTCATCTTACGAATTTTTGCAAATTCATCAGACAACCACCAACGGTTATTTAAAGGATAATCAATAAAATCAAGAATCGCACCGCGCTCCTCGCCACTTGCATTGTATTTTTTCACACTGGTTTGCATACCAATTGATTCAAATAGCGCAGCACAATAATCAACAACTTTTTGCCTCAGTTCGGGAGAAACGCGATTTTTATCCGCTTCATTCACGATCGCCAAAGCACTATCCATCGCTTTATCTGAACCAATTACATCCGCCGTTTCAAGCGCTGCGTCCGCATTCCTTTCAAGGCCTTGTTCATATATTTTTCTGCGCCGGGTATAGGTATCATAATAGGACCGCATTACAAGCTGCTGCCAGCGCCAGTTATTTTTTAACCCGGGATTTTTTAATTCAAGATTCTGCCAAAAAGCAAAGGTTGTTTCTATCGC
>JBDUAY010000197.1:0-10045 GCA_040004415.1 Bacteroidota bacterium
AAGGTGCAAGCAAGGGAGAAGGATTGGGAAATAAGTTTTTGGCAAACATCCGCGAAGTAGATGCCATCATTCATGTGGTAAGATGTTTTGAAGATGAAAATGTATTAAGAGAAGAAGGCCCGATAAATCCAATTTCAGATAAAGAAATTATTGAAACAGAATTACAGCTAAAAGATTTGGAAAGCATCGAAAAAAAAATATCCCGGACCGAAAAGATGCTGAAGACCGGGGATTCAAAGGTGAAAGCAGAATATGAGTTATTGATTAATTGCAAGGAGCATCTTGAAAAAGGAAAAAATATTCTTTCTCTCAGTTTATCTAAAGAAGACAAAGCCATAATTGCCGACAGCTTTTTGCTTACTGATAAACCGGTTTTATATGTTGCCAATGTTGATGAAGCGTCTATGCATACCGGTAATAAATATTCTGATGCATTGAAAGCCGCAGTGGCAGCAGAAAACGCGCAGGTGATTGTGATGAATAATTCTATTGAGGCGCAAATTGCTGAAATGGACAATGACGACGACAGGCAGCTGTTTATGGATGAATATAAAATGACAGAACCTGCATTAAATAAGTTGATCCGCTCTGCATACAAATTGCTTTCACTGTTTACTTATTTTACTGCCGGTGTACAGGAAGTGCGTGCGTGGACGATTCATCAGGGCTGGAAAGCACCACAGGCCGCCAGCGTAATACATACTGATTTTGAAAAAGGCTTTATTAAAGCAGAAGTGATCAGCTACAATGATTTTGTTCAATACGGTTCTGAATCTGCCGCCCGCGAGGTTGGTAAATTAAGAATAGAAGGCAAAGATTATGTTGTAAAAGACGGAGATGTTATGCATTTTAGATTTAACGTGTAAATACGAAAGGTATGAGCTTTTAGCTGTGCGCTATGAGCAAGAAGAATACAGTTTTTAGATAAGAAGGTCCCTGCCGAATGGCGGGGATTTTTCTGTAGGGGCAGATCTATTCGTCTGCCCATTGTTCAAACAAAAAATACTGCTTGTACAAGCAGTATTTTTTTATACCAGTAACGGATAACCGAATAAAAAATCCGAAATCACCCCATCTGAAATCAGACATTCTTCTATTGCGGTCTGAGTGCCTGGTCAATTTTATGAATTGCGCCGTTGAGATAATTTTGATCACTCTTACCTGTTGATGGTGTAGGGTCGAGCAACAGATTAGATGCAGTTGTATTGGCCGCACCTTTCACGGTAGCCGCTGTTACAAAAGGCCCTGTGAATGTTGCCTGGATGCTGAGGCCCGGGTATGGTGGCCCTCCTATCAATGTATATACGGTTGCCGCAGTGGTGGGAAAATTAACGGTAAATGCCCGCGTTCCTAAAATATGATATGCCACAAGACCTGAAACAATTGCCGGCGTTAAGGAACTATACAATGCCGGGTTGGAGAATACTGCAGGCGTAGACGCCAATGCGGCAGCCGTTGGCGCCGCAGTTGCTGGCGGCACACCCTGTGCAATCAGTGCAAGCGTTATTTGCCCGGTAATGGCGGCCCGCAGAGCAGAATCAGTTGGAATAAAAACGGTTAGGTTAGCGCCAATATTAAGCAAGGCACTTTGCAAAGGACCGGGCGTTACGGATCCGCTGTCTGCCCTTAATATAGCTGCTTTAAAATAAGTCATGTCAGGATCTGCATTTATCCTGTCCCACAAATACGTTGAAGGTGGCGTTAAGAGCGCGGGTACATGATGAATAACACCATTGGAAGCCAATGCATCGGAAGATGAAAGGGGTACATTGTTTACATAAGACGCCGTACTTCTTTTACTGGGATAGAGATCTAAACGCAATAGTGAACTCAGCGGTGGCGCCGGGTTAAAAATACTTGGGTAAATTATATTTGGAAAACTGGTTGGAAAGCTGGCGGTGGTGATAGCCTGCGGAATAATATTATAACTAACAATCGCCAGGGCGGTAGCAGCCGGAATATAATTGGGGCTGGTACTGCTGATGAAACCCGCAAATGCAGCATCGGGTGCCGCCAATGGAACAAGACCACCTGAAATGGCGTTAATAAAAACCTTCATCGCATTGTTGTCCGGCACAAACATGGTAAAGCGCAAAGTGGAATCCGTTATTGTTGCTGGTGTTGCTGTTAGAATACCTGATTTAAGAATCAATTTATAATACAAACTGTCCGAAGCAGTAGCAGCCACTGTCTTTGCTAAATTGTTACCTGAAGGGTTGGCGGGAACAGCAAGTGGCGTTGGGTCTGTATATAGTTTATTACACGAAACAAGCAACATCACAAACGCAAAGACTACCGCTCCGCTGTTTTTTATTTTATTGAAAATATTCATAAATACGATTTAATAAATTAATTAAAATACATTGTACGCAAAGGCCACATAATACAATCCACCAACCATTGAGTTGCCGATCCCGTTTATGTAATATTGGTTCAGCAGGTTGTTGGCACCAATTTTAACGGCGGTTTTTGCACTGGGAAATTTATAACTGAATTGTGCATCAAGTGTATGAACGGCCGGAACCTGTCCGTTGCCGAAATCCCCGTCATAATAAAATGAATTCTGCCAACGGTACGTAATATTAAAACCAGCTCTCCTGGAAGTGCCAAAGCCGGTATTGGCCAGGGTGAAATTGCCCCTGTATTTTGGTGTGCTGAAAGAAGATCTAAAACCTCCATCGTCTTTTAAATTATCGGAAGAAAGATTGCCACCTATTGAAAAGCCTAGCGGTAGCCGGTAGTCGATTGATGCCCCGAAACCGTATGTTTTAACTTTGCTGGTCGTGTTTGCCGGAACAGAGAAAATACGTCCCAGGTTACTGGCAATGGCTCCCTTTGCCAGCGCGCTGTCTACATTAATAATTGTAGTGCCGGCATTGGGTTGAAGTACCAGCGTGCGGTAAAGAAAATCACTGTATTCGCCATAATAAGCATAGGCATCAACCAGTAAATTTTTTGTCAGCAAGCCTTTGTACCCCAGTTCATAGGTGGTAACAGATTCAGCTTTTGAATCGGGATACGTGTAGGCCGTTTGTGCGGGCGGCCCGCCTGTGTTACTCAGTTCATAGGTAGGGTTACTTTTCAAATTGTAGTAATCAATGAAACTTTTATTGCCGCCAATCAGTTGTGTATTAGACCCAATATTTAAGTTGATCCATTGCTGTTGTGTACTGGGAAAACGGTATGCACTTTGGTAACTGAAACGGAGATTGTTGTTTTCAGCAACTTTTATCACCATCGTAACCCTTGGTGTAAACTTGCCTTTGAAATTCTGATTTTTATCGTACCGTCCGCTCACAGAAAGTTTTACCACATCGTTAAACAAACTTTTTGTTGCCTGGGCGTACGCGCCAAATTCATTGATGCCAATTTTACCGGTGCTGTCTGCAAACAACGTTCCTTCACTGTTCAATACATACCTTTTGTAATTGCCGCCGATGATAATATCGGCGAAGCTTTTTGTATACGGGCTCAGGTTCGCCTGCCCTTCAATCATGTACAAATTTGTTTTGTCAAGGAACAAACCGCCGCCCTTTGAAATCGGCACACTTCTTACCTGGTCAAATAGCGTTTTAAACTGATCGCTTCCCGCCGCCGGTCTTCCAACATCAGCAAAAGCACGCGCCTGCGTTTGCGCAGCAAAATCTGTTGCGCCGTTCAGTCTTGCGCCAACATACGCCTGTGCATATTGTGAAAACCAGCCTGTTGAACCAGTACTGGGCTTCCATGCCTCGTTTACCAAACGCGTTGTTACCGTTGCGTTATAACTTTCACCGGCATCTTCCTGCGTAGTGTATGCGCGCAGCATCCAGTTTGGATTATTCAATTCGATTTTGTACTGCCCGATCTTTAAGTCTTTTAAACTATATCTTTCACTGCCTGTATATACTGTATTACCAGTACCCCAATGGCCGGCGAGTATTGCTTCTGTTTTGGAAGATAATTTATAATGCAGCGCGCCGGATAATTTATAGTTTAGGGTATTGGGATTTACCACGTCACTTTCTTTATACCCGGTACGTGAGACGTTGATGGGCTTACCACCATTTAATGTATCAAGGAAACCTTTCAGAAACGGTGCCTGTCCAGCAAGTCCTGGAAAAACATTGGAGCGGATATCTGCCGTGGTTTCATCGCCATACACATTTATACCATCATAATTTGGATCAGTAGCCCGATCGCCGGGAATGATTTGACCGTTGGTACCAGTGCGAGAATAGTTTCTTTGATCATACCCCAGCCAGTCTTTGGCGGCAACCAGTTCCATGCCTATTTTAAAAGCCAGCTTATCTGATATTTTTTGCGCCCATCTTACTGTCCAGTTATGGTAAGGCGATACGGATCTGAAGCGGCTGTCTGTATTCATAATGCCTTCCTTTACTTCAAAAGATAAACCCTGGTATTTGAATGGATTTTTACTGTTGATAAGAATTGTGCCATTCATACCGCCGGGCCCGTACAACGCAGAAGAAGCGCCGGGAAGTAATTCAATATTATCTACGTCAAGCTCCGTCAATCCAACTACACCGCCTACAGAAAAATTGAGGCCGGGCGCCTGGTTGTCCATTCCATCCACAATCTGGTTAAGCCTTGTATTACCACTGGCATTAAAACCGCGGGTACTGGGCGTCTTAAATGTTAGGGAAGATGTAACTACATCCACTCCTTTTAAATTAGCAAGCACGTCATAGTAAGAAACGGCCGGCGCATTGCGGATGTTGGCGGCGCTGACCCGCTCAATTGAAACGGGTGATTCAAGAATACGTTGCGGCACCCTGCTGGCAGAAATGACCACTTCAGCACCCAGCGAAGACGCGGGCACGAAATCAACCTGTACCGGGGATGACAGGCTTGCAACATCAACTTCTTTGGTTGCAAAACCAATGGATGAAATAACAAGCGTTACCGGCAATTTTTGCGATGTAACTAATTTGAAATCACCTTTTTCATTTGTAAATGTACCTGCAGAAGAATTTTTTACGGTAACGGAGACGGCCGGAACGCCTTCTTTACTACCGCTGTTTTTTACATTTCCTGTGACGGTAATCGTTTGAGCAGCGGCTGTGAAACTAAACAAGGCGGCAATCAGCAACAGGGCCAGATAGCGTTGGTTTTTTCTCATAATGGCGTTTTTAAGGAATCGATTCGAGGGCAAAGTACAATTTGTAATGTTTTTCTGCAAAAAATTAATTTTTAAACAAATACACATGCGCTGTTGATATTTTAAACGTTGCGATATACATGCTGCACGTAATTTCGGGGTATGGCACAATTTAACTTCCCTCACCAAACAAAATTCTACAGCGGAAAAGTAAGAGACGTGTATACGATTGGGGATAAATTGCTGGTAATGGTGGCATCTGACCGTATTTCGGCATTTGACGTAATACTTCCACGGCCGATTCCTTTCAAAGGTCAGGTACTAAATCAGATAGCGGCGTATATGCTTAAAGCCACATCAGCTATTTGCCCTAACTGGTTGTTGAATGTTCCGGCACCCACTGTTTCTATTGGTAAAAAATGTGTTCCGTTCAAGATAGAAATGGTGGTGAGGGGTAATCTTACCGGGCATGCCTGGAGAACTTATAACAGTGGAGAACGCGCCCTGTGCGGCGTTGCCATGCCATATGGGATGAAAGAAAATGATTTTTTCCCCACCCCTATTATTACGCCTTCAACAAAGGCGGATGAAGGCCATGATGAAGACATCAGCCAGCAGGAAATTATTTCCAAAGGGCTGGCAACAGAAGAAGAGTGGAAAGTACTGCAGCATTACACCCTTCAATTATTTGAAAAAGGCAAAGAAATAGCCGGCAAACGGGGATTAATCCTGGTTGATACCAAATATGAATTTGGTAAAATAGGCGACACTATTTACCTGATGGATGAAATACACACGCCGGATTCATCCAGATATTTTTATGCGGATGGATTTGAAGAAAGACAGGCCAAAGGAGATAAACAACAACAATTAAGCAAAGAGTTTGTACGCGAATGGCTGATAGCAAATAATTTTATGGGAAAGGAAGGACAGATTGTTCCTCCTATGACGGATGAATGGATCGGCAGCATCAGCAAAAGATATATTGAATTATATGAAAAAGTAATTGGAGAGAAATTTATTCCGCAACCGTTTGAAGAGAAAGATCTTTATAACGCAATTACACAGGCGTTGGACAGGCTTTAACTGGCAGAATTTGGATTTGCCGGATGCAGGGATTAGAAATTGCTATCATTATAAGTTGCATCTTACTTTTTTGCCTGCCTGCCCGGCTTCGTCATTCAGGCGGGCGTGAAATTGTATTTGTGTGAAATCATGTGGCCTGCCCCAAAAAAAGTACACCCCTTTGCAGAGGTGTACGTTGCTAACAGATGGGTACGAATTGGTGAGTGTGCGGATTAAAACTATCGTTACAAATTATTGTTTCATTATTTTTTCCCTTGTTACAGTATCATTTTTCTGCAATTCAAACAAATACATGCCTTTGGCTGCACTGCCCAGCCCATCAAGCGTAAAGCTGTTTTGCCCCTGCACCAGTTGTACATTCTTCGTGTAAATTACCTGGCCGGCTGCATTGATAATACGCAGGGTTGCCATTTCGTTTTTATCTGATGGAACCTGTACCTGTATGTAAGAAACAAACGGGTTAGGTGTAACGGTAACTTTTGTCAGCTCTTTGTTTGTTACAGAAACAGTAGCAGAATAATACACGTTGCCGTTCTTGTCCTGTTCTTTAATTCTGTAATAAAATACCATAGCAGACATCTTAGAAATATCATCAGTAAACTGGTAAACATTGTTGCCATTACCTTTCGGCATGGCTGAACCAACAGCTGCAAATTGTTTAGCATCAGTGCTTCTTTCAACCGTATATTTATTTACATCTGTTTCGTTTGTAGTGTTCCACTGCAATTTCACATTGCTGTTTACAAGATTGGCAGTAAGTGCCAGTTTCTTCACAGACAATAAATTCATATTTGTAAATCCGAAGTCAATATTGTAATTGTTTTCAAAGCTGCTATTCGCCGCTGTTGAACCACCCGGGTTAAGAATATACTGGGCAGTAGTAACATTGTACGAACCATCATTATCAATTTCATCTGCTGCCGCATTTGTATCTGTCAGTAATAATCCTGTCAGTGATCCCTGTCCGGGCGCAATTTCAATTTTGTATTCAAAACCAGGTAAGATACCAGAGTTGGTCGTACTAACGCCTATCCATGATGCAGGACGGCGGGTGTCATTTACAATACTGTTGTCAAAATAATAATTACCATCAGCATCCGTAATCACTGTCCACGTTTGATCATCGCCTGTATTATAAGCGCCATCATCACCCGGGCTTCTTAAAGTAACGGTAACATTGGCTATACCGGGTTCATCAGCGTCTTGTCTTCCATTCCCATTTAAATCGTTCCACACACGGTTTCCAATTTCTACTGCCTGTGCATCCAGTAACACTTCAAGATCTCCCAGTGCTGCGGCTTTACCCATGTTTGAAGGGTCTCCGCTGGCTGACGCAATCAACGCCATCCTGCCAGACATATTACCTGCATTGCTACCCAGGTTAACATTTTTTAATAAACCATTGGTAAATGATTGTGTCATTGGGTCAATGGCCGTGGACATGATTTCATTGTAGCCTGGCAATATACCTACGCCACCATTTGTTTTTAAATAATGGCTTGTATTGGTGCTTCCTGCAAAACCAACAGGAACATTGGTATTGGAAAAATTCTGGTTGTAATAATAATAGCCACCACCCGGTCCATAAGTTCCTCCCCATGGCGTACCTAACAAGGCAAGAAATGAACCTAATCCAAGCGGGTTATTATCTGCTACACCCGGTGTTGCTGTTGTAATGCCTGCACTTGTAACGGCACCGCCGCTTTCCAGTGTCCAGGTACTGCCCGTTCTTCCCGCTCTCAGCATTTCGCCAGAAGAAAGTACCCGGTAGTTTTCACCCGGTGCATTCCCACTTTCAAAATAATTGGCATAACCACCCTGGTCGCCAAAACGGTCGCGCAATGCAATTACTAAAGAACCATCTACGTCAAACGCCATGCTGCTGAACATTGGCTGGCAATAATAAAGACCAGTTGCATTACCACCCAGTAAAGAACCGAGTAAACCTGAACGCAAAGGACCACCAAGAGAAATATCGCCATTGTTCTGCCATGCGCTCCAGTAATTATTTCTGTCCGCATAACGGAAATCACTATTCGTAAAACCACGGCGGTGGGTTAACGGGAAACTTAATACTTTAACAAAAGTGGGTGTGGCTAATGTAATATCTACTTCATATACCACCGCACTTAAATTAGCGGTATCTGATGCATTGGCTACACTCGTTGTTTCTTTTGAACAGATACCACCAATATACATTTTACCATTATGTGTTTTTAATGCCATCGGGTGCCATTGCGTTCCTGGAACACCCGGGTCAGGAATTGACCATGAACCAGTAACATCTGCGCTGCTGAAAGAGGATTTTAAAGGGTTACCAATATTGATACGCTGTAATTTTTTCTCATACATATTTACAAAATACAGGTCGCGGCCATTGTCGGCCAGCTCCATACCGCCAATACCTGTTTTACCAACTTGCGCAAATACGCCGAAATCGGTATTGGGCGTTGATGAGCCATCAGGAAGCGGGTTTACTCTTGGATCTGATCCCACATTAATACCCAGTGCAGCTACATCTAATAGCATGGTTGGGTCAGTAGGAATACCAGTTTTACTGATTTGTGTTTGATAAATAGCGCCTATTCCACCCGGACCGAAACCAGCATGCCTTTTCAGGTATGCTGCCATTAATAAGGTACGCGACTCACGCTGCCAGGCCAGGCCAAATACTGAACCGGTAAATTGATTTTTAGTTCTTCTGCTGCTGCCGCCTGTACTGCTTAAGTCATAAGGAAATACATACAGGTTATCATTATCACCTGCATTGCCCGCGCCGGTTGCCAATGCATTACCATTGGTTGCGGCAGTGGTTGCCACATATGGATTATTGTTGTCTGATAATAACTTTTTGGTTGCGATAGCGTAATCGATGCCGGTAGCAGCTGCTCCCGCGGTTACAAATTGTACATTACTTCTGTCGGCCGCAGCTCTTTTAGAAGGATAGTCACCCGCAGTTGCAGTAAATTCAAGTCTTACTGCCATACCAGATGGCGTTTGACCAGCGCTGAAGCTATAATCACCGTTTGCGTTGGTGGTGGCGCTTGCAACAAGTGTGTTAGACGCAGTATAAGCTTTTACGATAACACCATATACGCCCGGTTCTTCCGGATTGGTGCCATCCTGTATTCCATTTGAATTCATATCCCGGAAGACTGTTCCGGAAATTTGCGCATTCACCTTGTTCGAGAAAATTGCAGCTGTTAAGAAAAGCGCGATTTGAAAGGTGTACAGTTTCTGTTTCATAAAGGGTACGTTTGCTGGTTATATCGGGACAGTATTTATACCGTCCGTTCAGCAAAACTACTATGATATGCGAGAGATACTAACCTTTGACAGCCGTATTAGATGAATGTGGTTATTTATTCGATAAGTAGATAACTGTGGTATTTAATACATATTATTACTTAGACGAAGGATATATGGCCTAATTGATTGAAAGTCAGATAAATGTGATTTCAGCTGTAGATTTATTTGTAATTTTTAACCCTGACATTGTCCCTATTACACGTTTTTTAGGCCTTAATTGTGGTTAATTATGTCTCTCTTCGTATTAAATATAAATGTGTAAAAAACGCATTTTCAGGCTCAATACGTACAAACCGTATTTTCCTCAGTTTACGAACTGTATCTGCTAAACAGTACAAAAATTTAATGGTAAATACTTATGCGGAAATTCCCGGAAAAAGCCACTGGGGGATACTGTTTTACCGTTATGTCTTAAATAAACACGGATCACGATTAAAAAATGTTTAATGTGTTTCATCACCCGTGAAAGGATTACTATAGGCGCTATTGTGGAGAATAGAACTGTCAGACAGGCTCAGCAGAAAATTAATCAAATCCTTTTTTTCTTTT
>JBDUAY010000198.1:0-10043 GCA_040004415.1 Bacteroidota bacterium
AAAGAACTAAATTGTATTCAATTGAAAATCATTTAACTAAGACGCAACGCTAGTGATATAAGAGTATTATTTTTCACCAGCAATCGTTTTCTGTTTTTTAAAAACTGAATGACTGTTCTGCATCATAAACAGGAAAATGTTTTTAAATATCTTTCAGGGCCAGCAACAAAATGCTGTCATGGAATTTTGTTGTTTTTTTTGGTAGCCATACCTCCATTGGTTTAATCAAAAATTTTGTTATGCTAGTGCAAGTGTATTTAACGGCTAATAAAATCATGATTATAATTGAAGCAAAATAGTTAACCCAACTTGTGCCATAATAAAAAAGATTATAAAATAAATAGTAATATCCAATTGTTGAACACACTTGCGCCAGCTTCACGAATTATCATTACTACAAAAGCCATTTCAAATAAATGAAATGGCTTTTGTATTCAATCGGGAAAACAAATTTACATGCCTAATTTCCAACCATCGCGGTACTCGCGTTTTACGTATTGATTGGCTTCGTCATAATTTGTAATCTTCATATTTTCTGCATCCCATAACAATTTCTTTCTGCCAGGAAAGCCTTTACCATCAGCACCCTTGGTAATATAACTTCTCAACGCCAGGTTGCCCATTAGAATTGTTTCAGTAAGCGGACCTGCATAATCAAAAGTTGAACTTGTTTCAGCTTTACCATAACCAGAAATACAAGCGTTTACCCATTGTACATAATGCCCTTCCGGAACGCGCGGCAATGTTTGTGGTACATTAATTTCCTTTGTTTTTGATGTCGGCAACAGGGTGGGATTTGCGCCGTAACATTCACACATCATTTTGCCTTTTGTACCGGTAATAATTACACCGCCGTCGTCACCGCCCATTCTTTCGTTAGGCCCCAGTTCATCGGGTCTTTCAGGTATGATGCCGCCATCCATCCAATATAATTTCACATCGGGCTTGCCATCTTTTCCAGGAAATTTTAATTTAACCGATGATGAAATGGGACAGCTTTCAGGATAATATGCCGCATTCCACATTTTTTCAAACACTGCACCTTCACTGCATTCTACTTCCGAAGGATACCCAAGACCAACCGTTTTAAAAGCAGGATCGATTAAATGGCAACCCATGTCGCCCAATGCTCCGGTACCATATGCCCAGTAGCCACGCCAGTTAAAAGGCAAAAATTCTTTATGATACTCTTCAAATTTTGCAGGTCCCAGCCAAATATCCCAATTCAATTCTTTTGGTATTTCATCTTTGCCTTTAGGGTTACCAAGTCCTTGTGGCCAAACCGGCCTGTTCGTCCAAACATGAATTTCAGTTGCATCGCCTATCAGGCCCGCATTGTACCATTCCCGCATTAAACGTACACCGTCCCCGGACGCACCCTGGTTGCCCATTTGTGTAACCACTTTATATTTCCTGGCTGCTTGTGTAAGCATACGGGCTTCATAAATATCATGCGTCATCGGCTTTTGCACATACACATGTTTGCCGCGCTGCATAGCCGACATGGCTGCAACAGCATGGTTATTATCCGGGATGGAAACAGAAACTGCATCAATATTTTTGGATTCTTTATCCAGCATTTCTCTCCAGTCTTTATACAATTTCGCTTTCGGAAAACGTTTTACAGAATTACCAATTTGCCTGTCATCCACATCGCACATAAATGCAATATTGGCTTTCGGACTTTTAGAAAATTCATGTAAATCGCTTTCTCCTTTGCCGCCAGCACCTATACCGGCAATTAATAATTGATCACTGGGTGCTATAAATCCTCTTCCTAAAACATGGCGCGGCACAATAAAAAACCCCCCGGCTGCCAATGCACTATTGCGGATAAATTTCCTCCTGGAAACATCCTGCTTATTCTTTTTCGTATGGCTCATAATAGTACTTGTATTTAAATGTTAGTATTTACCACATTTTAAATTTTTAATTGTATATTTTAAATTGCTTTTACTTGGCAGGCGCCATTCAAAATTCAAAATATAAAACTCAAAATATTTTATACCAGATTTGCTTCGAGACTGATATCCGCTTTAAGTAATTTACTTACCGGACAATTTGCTTTGGCATCATCGGCGCATTCTTTAAATTTAGCCGCGTCTATACCCGGAATTTTCGCATTGAGAACGATATTTGAAGAAGTAATCGTACCATCATCAAGTGATACAGTAGCCGTGGCCTCCAGTGTATCAGGCGTAAAGCCGGCGGCACCCAATACAAAGCTTAACTTCATTAGAAAACAACCTGCATGTGCGGCCGCAATCAATTCCTCCGGATTGGTGCCTACCCCCTGCTCAAACCTTGACTTGAATGAATACTGTGTTTTGTTGAGCGTTGTACTTTGTGTTGTTAAATTTCCGCTGCCTTCCTTACCAGAACCGTTCCAAACGGCTGTTGCTGTTCGTTTCATTTGTTAGCTAATTTTATGTTGAAAAAAAGTATGCTTATGGATACTATTACCTGGAATGATTTTGACAAAATCGATATCAGAACCGGAACAATAACGGAAGTTAGTGATTTTCCAAAAGCCAAAAACCCCGCTTATCAATTAAAAATTGATTTTGGCGAACTGGGCATTAAAAAATCGTCTGCACAGGTGGTCGATCGCTATAATAAAGAAGACCTGATTGGCATGCAGGTTATAGCGATCGTTAATTTTGCGCCAAAACAAATAGCCAATTTTTTTAGTGAATGCCTGGTACTGGGTGTTTATACAGAACAAAAACAGGTAATTTTATTGCAACCCCGACAAGCGGTAACAAATGGGATGAAAATCGGATGATTTCATGCAAAAAAATTATTCAACATATTATACTTCGCCGCTTGGCGCCATCAGAATAAATTGCAACGAGACCTGCATTACGCAGGTTCATTTTTTGCATAAAGATGAAGAAAATACGAATGGTGATCGTTTGCAAATCAGTGCACCGCCAGTATTACAGCAATGCGTAGATCAGCTGATTGAATATTTCCAGGGACAAAGAAAAAATTTTGAGGTGCCGGTGTACCAGGATGGTACTGATTTTCAGCAGCGCGTCTGGAACGAATTATTAAACATTCCGTACGGCAAAACCATTTCTTATTTAACGTTATCAAAACGACTGGGCGACCCAAAAGCTATCCGCGCAGCGGCGGCTACCAACGGTAAAAACAATATTGCTATTATTGTTCCTTGTCACCGGGTTATTGGTTCCAATAATGATATGGTGGGATATGGCAGTGGCGTATGGAGGAAGAAATGGTTGCTGGAACTGGAAGCGAAAATTACATGGGGTGTGCAGACGTTGTTTTGAATGGTGAGTAGTGAGGCGTAACTAACCTGCCACGGTTAAAACCTGAGAACGTTAGTCCTGCATCAAACAACCGTAGCACGATAATTAAGCAACTGACGATTCACCGCTCACGATTATAAACAGATCGCTTATTATAATTCGAATCACTATGCCTGCAAAAATTTCGATACAAAAAGGCGATATCACAAAGGTAAAAACAGAAGCCATCGTAAATGCTGCCAATACTTCTTTGCTGGGTGGCGGCGGTGTAGATGGCGCCATTCACCGCGCGGGCGGACCACAAATATTGGAAGATTGTATTCAAATAAAAAATAGACAAGGAGGATGCAATGTTGGTGAAGCGGTTATTACAACCGGGGGAAAATTACCGGCAAAATTTGTTATTCATACCGTTGGCCCGGTATGGAATGGCGGTACCAAAAATGAAAAAACATTGCTGGCGAACGCTTATAAAAATTCATTGTTGCTGGCGGTAGAAAACCATGTTCATTCTATTGCTTTTCCCAATATCAGCACGGGCATTTATCATTTTCCAAAACAAGCGGCTGCGGAGATTGCAATGGCCGAAATAAAGAAATTCAACAGCACTGATTCTGTATTGGAAGAGATTATTTTTATTTGTTTTGATGATGAGAATTATAGGATTTATGAAAAGCTATTGCCATAGCCGTTATACTTTCATTGGGCTAACGCCGGTTTCGCGATCATGTCCTGGGTTACAAACCAGTAGCATGCTGTTGTCTTGCCACTGTTATTAATCACAGCAGACCCTTCAAATTTTCATTTCAGAACTATAAAAGAAAGTGGATAACTAATGGCGGGATGTACAGTCATTATTCCGGAGCTGTTTCAAACGCTTAGCTTATAACTTGCATTTGCAATTATTACAGTTCACCACTCACTACTCACCAACTCACAACAAATCACTGGCAGTAAAAGATAACGGCAACAGCATACTTGCTTTTTCTATAATTACAACTTTGCCATCCATGCCGCCCAGAATTAATCTGATCGGATTGTGTACCCGCTGTTCGTATTCCTGCAAACTCTGGCGGCAAATACCGCAGGGCGCAATAGGATGATCACTTTTAACCGTGGCACTGCGGTAGCTGATAGCAATCGATTCAATGGGGACCTGTGGATGAATGGTCGCCGCGGCAGAAAGCAGAACTCTTTCTGCGCAAATGCCTACCGGGTAAGATGCATTCTCCTGGTTGGTCCCTTTTACAATTTCTCCGTTTAACAACCGCGCTGCGGCGCCAACCTGGAAATTAGAATATGGTGCATACGCGGCTTTCGACGTCTCTTTTGCATGCTGTAATAACCACGCATCTTCTTTATTGAGATCGTCTATCGAATTATATATATCGTATGAGAATGAGCAGGCGCTTTTATTCATATTGTCTGGTATTGTTTGAATTTTAAATTTAGAATGATACATCACCCATTCCGCCATTCAACATTTAAAATTCAATTTTCAAAATAATGTTTAATGAATTCTCCTGAACAACCTGTTCCAGCGTACACCATGTTCCCAGCTCATCCAGATAAGCCATGCTTCGCCTACAACATGATCCTCAGGCACAAAACCCCAATAGCGGCTATCCTGTGAACCATGACGGTTATCGCCCATCATCCAGTAATAATTCATTTTAAATGTGTACTGGTTAGTGGGTACGTTATTGATATATAATTTACCCTCTTTCCATTCAGATGTATTGTGTTCATATACATCAATGATTCTTTCGTAAATGGAGTAATTTTCATTTGTAACCGTAATCGTTGCTCCTTTTTTAGGCACCCACAACGGACCATAATTATCTACCGACCAGCCAGTATGAATCGTATCATACGGAAAATGTGTGCGTTCTTTTTCTATATGCGGAACAATGCTTTTGGCAAAACCATTCTTCACCATTTTCTCTTTAGCATCCCAGGTTAGTAACATACTGTAGCTGTTTTTTCCGGCACCCGGATTAGCCGATATCTCGTTTTTTTCAGTATCCATGTCCACATCATATTCTTCCTTCATGGTGCTGGCATCCAGGTTCTGTCCTTTCGTTTCTACATCATACACGGTTTCAGATTTCGGTGGAAAAGGAACCGCTTTACTATTAATATACAACACACCATCAATGATTTGTAAAGAATCACCCGATACCGCAACACAACGTTTTACATAATTCTCTCTTTTATCAACAGGTCTTGTGACAATCGGAAATTCATCCGGGTTGGCAAGCACTTTCGCCCTGCCTTCATCCATATTGTTGTTACTCAGTTCATAACGGCAAACAAAATAAAAGGGCCTTTCAGAAAGATAACCCTCTTTGTTTATCATAGTATCGCCCGCAGGAAAATTGAATACCACGATATCGTTTCTTGTAACCGGGCTCGGGAACCAGCGTGTGTAAGGGATTTTTATCCATTCTACATACGACCGCGTTAACCCACCCGGTAGCGTAGCATGCACAAAAGGTACCGACAACGGCGTGTTGGGTATGCGGGGGCCATATGTAAGTTTGCTTACAAAAAGAAAATCATTGATAAGCAATGTTTTTTCCATGGAGCCGGTAGGGATGGTATAAGCTTCAAAAATAAACGTACGGATAAGTGTAGCCGCTACCACTGCAAAAACACCAGCATCTATCCACTCGCGGGCAGCTGTCTTTTTGTAGTTTTTTCTTACTGCGGCAGCACCGATATAACGGG
This sequence comes from Bacteroidota bacterium, assembly GCA_040004415.1. Classification (GTDB taxonomy): domain Bacteria; phylum Bacteroidota; class Bacteroidia; order Chitinophagales; family Chitinophagaceae; genus JACMLD01. The sequence continues at coordinate 6,006 of JBDUAY010000198.1, forward strand.
TGTTCTTATGGGAAGCAATATATGGAAAGTAGAACATTGGAACAAAAGCGGACAGGGTATGCGCTCCCAATGAAAACTTACCGAATAATTTCACAAATTCAATAAAAATACCCATCGTAATAAACCAGCCAGCGATAGGAACCAATTGCAGGATTGCCCAGTATTTAGGGCGTTCTGCAACTTCCTGCATCACCCAGGTGTTGTAAAAAGGAACATACGCTTTCCAGGCAGGGATGCCTGCTTTTACAAATAATTTCGATAAACCATAGGATGGCAGCATTACTAGTAAAAAGCCAATCAGGTAAACAACAAATAAATCGTGTGCGGGCATTGGTTTAATTTTAAATTCCGGCAAAAATACCATTCTCCGGTAAACGACGCTAATCTAATAATTGGCGCTTCACAAGGTAATAACAGGTTGTTAGTCGGTCATTGAGATTAAATATTACAATCGTCAGGAAAAATATATTTTTGGGCTGCGGTATTAACAATTTCTTTGCATGCACCATTTTACGATCCGTGATATTGAAAACCTGAGCGGTATTAAAGCCCATACCCTGCGTATGTGGGAGCAACGCTATGGCCTCTGCGTTTGCAAACGCAAAGAAAGTAAGCATCGTTATTACGACAATGAAGACCTTAAGCATATTCTCCGCATTGCTTACCTCTATCATCATAACTACAAGATTTCAAGAATAGCACAGTTATCGCAGGACGAGATTATACAACTGGCGTCAAAAAGAAATGACAGCGATGAATATGAGGTGATGGTAAACCAATTAATAGAAGCCAGCATTGATTACAACCAGCTTCAGTTTGAGATGGTTTTTAACGGTTTACTAAGTAGCATGGGCCTGGAGAAAAGCATTGAAAAAGTAGTGTTTCCTTTTTTGAATAAAATTGGATTGCTGTGGATGACGGGCCATATGCTACCAGCCCAGGAACATTTTTGTACGTTCCTCATTCAAAAAACGATTATAGCGGCTATTAATGCACTGCCAACAGTCACCAATTCTCAATATCGTTTTGTTTTATTTACGCCAGAAGGAGAAGGCCATGAATTATCACTGTTATTTGTTCAGTACGTTATTAAAAAGAAGGGAATTAAAACCATCCTGCTGGGGAAAAATGTTTCACTGAATACAGTAAAAGATTATTGCGATCAACAGCCTGCCTCTCACTTATACTTTCACCTCGTCACTAATTTCACCAATTGCAATCCCGAACAATATGTCCATAAATTATCCGCAGCATTTGCAGATAAAAAAATCATTGCTTCCGGGCCGGCACTAAAAGACATTCAAAACTTACCGGGAAATGTACATTTGATAAGATCTTTGCCAGAGGTAATATCTTTTGAATTTTCTGCCTGACGATCAAAGTTGAGCCGCCTGCTAATTATCTTTTCGGCATTACATTGCTGATGATATCTTCTTTTGTAATGGTTTTGCCGCTTAATATCACGAGCCGCTCCACCACGTTTCTTAATTCCCGGATATTACCCGTCCAGTTATACTCTTTTAATTCATCCAGCGCTGCGTTGTCGATGCCTTTTTTGGTAATGCCGTATTCTGTGCAAATATCTTCCAGGAATTTATCGGTTAGCAATGGAATATCATCTTTTCGATCATTCAGCGAAGGCACGTGGATAAGAATTACGCTTAAGCGGTGATACAAATCGAGCCGGAAGCTTTTTTCATCTACTTCAGTCAGCAAATCTTTATTGGTGGCTGCAATTACCCGAACATCCACGGAAATATCTTTATCGGCCCCTACCCTTGTAATTTTTGCTTCCTGCAAAGCACGCAATACTTTAGCCTGTGCGCTGAGGCTCATATCGCCGATCTCATCTAAAAAAAGTGTGCCGCCGCTGGCCTGCTCAAATTTGCCAATGCGTTGTTTGATAGCGGATGTAAAAGATCCTTTTTCGTGTCCGAATAATTCGCTTTCAATTAACTCGCTGGGTATGGCCGCGCAATTGACTTCTACCAGCGGACCGCCTGCGCGACTGCTTTTTTCATGCAGCCAGCGGGCCACCAGCTCTTTGCCTACCCCATTTTCACCAGTTATTAAAACCCGGGCTTCTGTAGGCGCTACTTTTTCTATGGTTTCTTTTATCTTTTTTATAGGAGCTGATTCGCCGATCATTTCCTGCACGCGGGCAACTTTACGCTTCAGCACTTTTGTCTCAGTGACCAGGTTTGTTTTGTCCATCGCATTGCGGATGGTAATCAGCAGCCGGTTCAAATCAGGTGGTTTTGAAATATAATCGTATGCACCCTTTTTAACTGCTTCCACCGCGGTTTCTATCGTACCGTGACCGGAAATCATGATAATAGGTACGTCGGGGTTTGATTCCCGGGCCTTTTCAAGAAATTCGATACCATCCATTTTTGGCATCTTTATATCGCACAGCACCACATCGTATGCTTTTTCTTTAAATTTCTTCAATGCTTCTTCGCCATCTCCGGCCTCATCCATTTTATAACCTTCGTAAGAAAGAATTTCGCCCAGGGTTTTACGGATTGCTTTTTCGTCGTCTACAATAAGGATGTTTGACATGCGGGTTGTTTGTTGAGCGGCAAAAGTAAACAATAAAGAAGGAAGTTGAAAGGGGCTGAAAGATGACTTGGAAAATTGGGATTGTAATGCCGCTTGCTATGCGTTTTTTTACCGGCAGGAACATCCTGTTTATAGACAAACAAAAAATAGGGGCCGGCGTCAGCGGAGCCACCTGCATTGAACAAGGAAATCCGGTGACATTTTGAACTGATTGATTTTCTTTCTATCAACAGGATTTCCGCCAGAGGGAGAACCACTAGCCAAACCGGTGGTAATACGTACAAAAGCTGCAAAGAATGAGTTTGAAATAAGATATTCGCCAATTTTCGATTGTAGACATTCTTTATCTCATTATCCTTTTTTCGGGAAAAGCATTGGGGGAAAAAATCATCCCGGTTGAATTAAGCGGCCAAACAGCCGCCAATAATAAGCAAATGGATTTTATGGGTTTGAAGCAAGACAAATAATATACGAACGATTCTGAAAATATTATTAAAATGCATTTTACAGATCAAGTAAGATAGGGCGGGTTTGTTGCGATAATTGAATCTAATGAACCAGGATGATCATCGTTTATATGAAAGAGGGAATGGCAATTTTTACATTCTTGGCAAAACCTTAGTAGTACCAATTCTGCGCGATATAATACAACCATTGTTTCTTTAATATTCTTTAACACATATCTGTTATGATATCTCACGGGCAGCGCAGCTATGGTTACAAACCGTGAACATATGCCGTTCTTCTATTTATTATTATTCATCGCGTTATTCTCTTGTAACAGTAATGCGCACTTGCCGCCAGCAACAGTTGTTATTAACAGGGAAGCTGATAACACTAACCCCTATTCAAATATCGCAGCAATACCATTGCCGGAAGGGTTTGCAAGGGTTTATGCTGACAGTAGTTCTTTTATTACCTGGTTAAGAAAACTACCGCTGAAGAGAAATAAAACGGTGTACACTTTTAATGGTTCGCCGAAGGCAAATCAAACTGCACAATTTGCCGTGTTAGACGTATCCGTGGGAAATAAAGATCTGCAGCAATGCGCAGACGCCGTGATCCGCCTGCGGGCAGAATACCTATATGCACAAAAAAGATTTTCAGAAATTGACTTTACCGATAACAATGATAAGCATTACCGTGTACCGGCAGACGCAAATAGAAACGTGTTTAATCAATACCTGGAAAAAGTTTTTTCTTATTGTGGTACCGCTTCGCTGGACAAACAACTGCAAGCAGTAACCGATTTTAAATCTATTGCAGCAGGCGATGTACTGGTTAAAGGCGGATCGCCCGGTCACGCGATGCAGGTAATGGATATTGCTGAAAACAAAGATGGAAAAAAAATTTATCTGCTGGCACAAAGCTATATGCCCGCGCAGGATATTCATGTCGTAGTCAATCCAGCAAATAGTAAATTGAATCCATGGTATGAAGTGAATACTGACCCCGTAATTGAAACACCTGAGTGGA
>JBDUAY010000607.1:0-2985 GCA_040004415.1 Bacteroidota bacterium
GCTCCGCTGGAGCCGATGCGCCAATTTTCTTTTTCTATAAACAGGATACTGCTGCCGGAGCAAAAAAAGTTCCTTACTAAAAACAGCATTGGATGATAAATTATTAATTACTATTTGCAATAAAATGTATCAACCCACTGCAACCGCGCCTTCCGGCAACAGACTACTTTCACTCGATTTCTTACGCGGGTTCATCATGGTATTGCTGGCAATGGAATCAACCGGATTGTATGGTTATTTATACGACAATACCAATGGAACCGCTGTCCATTCTTTTATTACACAGTTTACACATCATCCCTGGAACGGTTTACATTTTTGGGATTTGATTCAGCCTGCTTTTATGTTTATGGCGGGTGCTGCGATGGCCTATTCATTAACCAAACAATGGAAAAATGGTGTAACGTGGAATCAATCTTTTGTAAAAGTTGCAAAGCGTTGCAGTTGGTTATTTTTTTGGGGCGTGCTGGATTATGCAGTACGGCCAAAAGGGTTGTCGTTTGAACTGTGGGATGTTCTTACCCAGCTCTCTTTTACTACCATGATCGCGTTTCTTATTTTTCGGTGGAGTAACCCCGCACAGGTAATAGTTTGTATCGGATTATTATTACTTACCGAAATGTTATTCAGGTATACGCATGTGCCCGGTTTTGATCAGCCATTTACCGATCAGCATAATTTTGGAAACTATGTGGATTTGCTGTTGATGAATAAAATAAATAAAGGTGGATGGGTGGCGATTAATTGTATTCCTACCGCCGTCCACACGATTGCAGGCGCGCTGGCTGGCAAATTATTGATGTCTGATAAAAAGAAAATACCAGTGTTACTGTTATGGGCGCTGATTTGTTTTGTACTTGGTTTCGGACTGGATTGGTTACACATTACACCCATTATCAAAAAAATTGCGACCAGCGCTTTTACACTTGCATCATTGGGCTGGTGCCTCTGTTTTTTAGCTGCCAGTTATTGGTGGATAGATATAAAAAATCATCGTAAATATTTATTGTTTTTTACCGTTGTTGGAATGAATTCCATTTTTATGTATGTTTTTTTTGAAATAGTGGGAGACAGGTGGTTTACAGAATATATAAGAACCATTTCTAACGGTGTGTTAAGTTGGTTTAGTACACCTGGGATGCTAAAATTTATTATAGGATCTCTCTGTATTTTTACGCTGGAATGGTTGCTGTGTTATTTTCTTTACAAAAAGAAAATCTTTTTTAAATTGTGAATTGCAGTAGCAATTAACAGGTAGTTCACTTATTACCTGGATAGGACGAATTTGTGCGCAACCAAATTGAAAGACATTTTGAAGACTTTGATAAATTTTTGGACTTGGAGGCGAGTCTGTCACGTCATCACCCTTACTAAGTATTTTTCCGGTCGTCCAGGTATTTATTCAGCATGTTGGAAATGAAATGATTTTTATTTTCTATCATCGTATTATATTAAACGAACGGCGCCTGTTTTTACGCAAACGTTTGATTTTTTAGACGATGACGACGGTGATCATAATTCCTTATCTTCGGTACAACTGCAAATGAGATTTCTTAAAAGCTTAAAGATCCCCTGATATGCCTTCAACAGTAGTAGCTCCACCTGCAACATCACCCGCGGCGACTAATAAAAATTACGTTTATATTATTTCAGTATTGGGATTGCTTTTTTTTATGCTTGGTTTTATTACCTGGCTCAATGGAACGTTGATTCAATTTCTAAAACTGGTGTGCCAACTGAAAGGAGATGTGCAGCCTTTCTTCGTAACGTTTGCTTTTTACATGGCTTACTTTGTGCTCGCAGCACCCTCTTCATATATTTTAAAAAAGACCGGGTATAAAAAAGGAATGGCGCTCGGGTTGTTTGTAATGGCACTTGGTTCATTAATTTTTATTCCCGCTGCAAACAGCCGCACGTTTGGTTTGTTTCTTACCGCACTGTTCACACAGGGTATGGGCTTAACGTTAATACAAACTGCCATTAATCCTTACATAAGCATTGTTGGACCTATTGAAAGTGCGGCAAAACGTATGAGTATTATGGGCATCTGCAATAAGATAGCCGGCATGTTAAGCCCAATAATATTAGGAGTTGTTTTATTAAATAATGCGACAAAACTGGAGAAGGATATTGAAGCGGTTGTTGATCCGGTGCAGAAAGCTGTATTACTGACGCAATTAAGTCAGAAGATTATATTACCCTATATTGTTTTGGCCATTATATCAATAGTGGTAGCTGTTCTAATATATTTTTCCTCCTTGCCTGAAATAAAGAGCGAAGAAGAAAAATCTATTTTAGGTACAACGGCAAAAAAAAGTGTGTTTCAGTATCCTCATCTGATGCTGGGAATACTTTGTCTTTTTTTATACGTAGGCGTAGAAGTAATGGCTGGCGATGCAATTGGAACGTACGGTAAGGCAATGGGCCTGCCGTTAGATCAAACAAAATATTTTACTGCATTTACATTGGGTAGCATGCTGGCGGGATACGTCATTGGCATATTTGCTATACCAAAATTAATGTCGCAGCAAGCGGCGTTAAAATATTCTGCCCTGCTGGGAATCATATTGTCTATTCTTGTTTTTGTAACACATGGCTATACTTCTATTTTATGTATTGCGTTAATGGGACTTGCCAATGCACTGATGTGGCCCGCAATCTGGCCGCTGGCACTTAAAAACCTGGGGCGTTTTACAGAAATGGCTGCTGCATTACTTATCATGGGCATTGCCGGTGGTGCGCTGATTCCTTTATTATACGGATACCTGAAAGGTGCGCCGTTTCATTTGTCAAATGCATTGTCTTTTTTAGTTTGTATGCTTCCAGCTTATCTCTATATTTTATATTATGCGGTGAAGGGTAACATGGCAAAATAACGGGGTCATTTCTAAAGTATGATGTAAGTAGGACTAATCTCTTGCCCTAATGTTTCCAAAACTTGTGCCGAATGAATGTTGCGTAAGCCCGGAAGGCTGACATTAATAT
>JBDUAY010000608.1:0-2976 GCA_040004415.1 Bacteroidota bacterium
CGGGCAACTGGGTAACGAAATGAAAGTAATCAGTGCATCATTTCCCGCGTACAATTTTTTATTTGTAACAAAAGATGAGCTGGCTATTGATGACCTGGTGGCAGTTACGAATTATTTTGAGAATAATGCAATCGGTTATTGTGTTAACTGTGCCGCCTATACTGCCGTTGATAAAGCAGAAGCAGAAAGTGAAAAAGCAATGCTGGTAAATGCAACCGCGGTAGGAAACCTGGCTGCTGTTTGTAAAGCCCACAATGCAGGGTTCATCCATGTTTCAACGGATTATGTTTTTGACGGCACCGCCACCATTCCTTATACAGAAGATTTTCCGGTTGCACCTGTGAATATGTATGGCGCAACAAAATTAAAAGGAGAAGAGCTGGCACAACAAAATAATGCAGGCAGTATTATCATTCGTACCTCCTGGGTATACAGCAGTTTTGGAAACAATTTTGTAAAAACAATGCTGCGCCTGATGAAAGAAAAGGAAAGCCTGAACGTTGTAAGCGACCAGGTAGGTTGCCCAACTTATGCGGCAGACCTTGCAGCTGCGATTATGCAGATTATTGCTTCAGAAAAAAATACATCAATACCTGGTATTTATAATTATTCCAACACCGGCGTAATTAATTGGTACCAGTTTGCAGATACCATTAAAGAATTATCGGGCAGCAAATGCCTGGTTAATCCTATCCCATCTTCCAGTTATCCAACACCTGCTAAAAGGCCTTCGTATTCAGTAATGGATACAACAAAAATTCAGCAAACTTTTGGTATCAGTATTCCGGCGTGGAAAGATAGTTTGATCAAGTGTCTGCAATTATTAGGCTAATCAATTTTATAAATTACTGGGGAGATGAGGATTACTTTATCCACCGGGTAATATAGGTTTTATAATACTTTTGCGCAAGCCATGCAATGCGCCTTTGGGTGCTTTTGCTTTTTGTAGAGATACCCGCCGATAACAGCCCGTTATGCGATCCCTGCTCTGTTATAGGAGGATCAGCCCAATACATTTTTATTACGCCTGTATCAATTAAGGTGTTGTGCCACCAGTCAATTACCTGTTTACATTTATGTGTTTCCAAATCTTTCAGCATATTCTTTGCTGCCTGAAGATCCAGCAGGTATGCGCCTGCGCAACGCCCCTTCGCAGCAGGATACAACAGTTGTCCTTTGCGTAAACTTTTTACTGCTGGAAATTGCAGTGTTGTGTTTTCAAGAGAAATGATAAAGCCTGGTGGAAGTGTGGCTGCTTCAGCTGCAATTTTTGTAATCTGTTGTACAAAGTCACCCAAAAAGAAAGGGTCGTTTTCAAATACCAGTGCAAAGCGGTTGTTGCGTTTCACCATGCGCTCATAACTCAGAATATGGTTGAGCGTACAACTTAGCACGCCAACAGAAAGCACCTGTTTTATATCAGTCGAAAAATATTTTTCCAGCAATGCCTGGTCAAAACAACTGGGGTCACCATCCGTAACATATTCAAAATGCAAACCGTTTTTTGCAAACAATTTATTGATCCTATCCTCATGAAATTCGTAGCCCTTTTTTGCATGAACAATGAAAATGCCTTCTATACCAAACTGTTCAATCATCCTACATTTTTTTATTGCTGCTGTGCTTCCTTATTGCGCACAAAAATTAATTTGGTACCACCTTTCTCTGTTTCCCGTTTTTCAATTTCAAACTGTGGCAACGATTTCATCAGCGGCGTCAATTTTAAAAAGCCATAATTCCTGGGATCAAAATTAGGCTGTTTTTTTAGTACCAGGTTACCAACATCGCCCAAAAAGGCCCAGCCATTTTCATCTGCCAAATCATCAATAGTGGCCTTTATTATTTTAAGTGTTTCCCTGTTTACTTTGTCTACAATCGCTTTGGTAGCGGGTTTGGTAGTTTTTGCAACTACAGTCTCAGGTTCTCCTGATTCAAACAGCGGAATAATTTCCATGTAGATAAATTTATCGCAGGCAACAATAAAAGGGTTAGGCGTTTTCTTCTGACCAATGCCAAAAACTTTCATGCCCGCTTCCCTTAACCTGGTAGCCAGTCTTGTAAAATCACTATCGCTGGATATGATGCAAAAACCATCGACCTTACCGGAATATAAATTATCCATGGCATCAATAATCAAAGCACTGTCGCTGCTGTTTTTACCACTGGTATAACTGTATTGCTGTATGGGCGTGATCGCATTTTCAAGCAGCACATTTTTCCATCCCGAAACAGTTGGCTTTGTCCAGTCGCCATAAATTCTTTTAAAAGTGGGTGTGCCATATTTAGCTATTTCTTCCATCACACCTTTAACGTTGCTGTAAGGCACATTGTCTGCATCTATCAGCACAGCCAGTCGTATATCTTTTTGAAAGTCCATTACACAAGTTACTTCATTTTTATATTTTATTAATTTCAACGTAACAATGCTTTTAATACCAGCAGTTGTTTTTCATAGCTGCATCGTTGCGTCGCAATCCGTTCATCGCCAGTACTGCTATTTGGCTTTTATCGAAGCGTAGATTCCATTTATGAACCGGCAAAGTGGAAATTAAAATCAGTTATTTCCAAACCTTGCCGTGTGTTGGCGCATTGCCATTTGTTATGGTTACTTTTGCAAACACTATGCAAGTTTTCAATCTCACCAGCAAAATAATCATTACCTGCAGCAACCGGCTTTCTCCTTACCTGCAACAGGAAATTTTAGAACTCGGGTTTACACCATTTCGCATTTTTAAAACCGGTGTTGAATTAAAAGGGACTTTGGCCGATTGCATCAAACTCAACCTGAACCTGCGTTGTGCCAGCCAGGTGTTGTTTTCTGTAAAAGAGTTTACGGCACGTAATGCAGAGGATTTGTATAAAACATTACTCGACTTTGAGTGGGAAGATATCATCCCGGCAGATGGCTATTTTTCCATCAGCAGCAATGTTGACAATGAAACCATCAACAATTCTTTATACGCCAATGTAAAAGTA
>JBDUAY010000199.1:0-9979 GCA_040004415.1 Bacteroidota bacterium
TGGAACTGATAAATTACTGCATATGAACAACGAGAACATTATCCTGAAAATAAATAAATTTCTGAGCGAAGAATTTGAGGTGGATTCCGCAATCATTTCACCTGCAGGTAACCTGAAGGAGACGCTTGAATTAGACAGCCTCGATTATATAGACCTGGTAGTGGTTATTGAAAATAATTTTGGTTTTAAGGTTAAGCCAGAAGATTTTATGGGCATTGTAACTTTCCAGGATTTTTATGATTATGTTACCCGCCGTGTTAATGCAAAAGAGCTCGCGTAATGCCTTCCTGGCAAGGTAAAAGCAAGGGCATACCACTTGGATACCGCATTTTTGTCAGCATCCTGAAAGACTTTGGGGTTTTGCCCGCCTATCTGCTGCTACGGTTAGTGGCGCTTTATTATTTTTTCTTTTCTTACAAGGCATCAAAACTCATATTTCATTACTTTCATAAAAAGTTACATTATAACCGCTGGCATTCGCTGGGGTTGCTATATAAAAATTATTACCGGCTGGGGCAGACTATTATAGACAAAGTGGTGATAATGTCGGGAATTGATAATAAGTTCACCTATAATTTTGATGGTGAAGAAAATTTACGAAAAATAACAGCCCTTAAAAAAGGAGGCCTGTTATTAAGCGCGCACCTGGGCAACTGGGAAATAGCCGGGCACTTATTAAAAAGACTCGAAACAAAAATTAATGTGGTCATGTATGATGGCGAGCATCAGCAGATTAAAAAATATATGGAAGGAGTGACCGGTAAAAGAAATATGAATGTGATTGTGATAAAAGAAGATCTTTCGCATATCTATGCTATCAGCGAAGCGTTAAAAAATAACGAACTGGTTTGTATACATGCAGACAGGTTTGTAGAAGGCAATAAAACAATGGTTAGTGATTTTTTAGGGGCGCCTGCAAAATTTCCCGCGGGCCCATTTGTGCTGGCTGCAACATTTAAAGTGCCGCTCTCTTTTGTATTTGCGTTTAAAGAAACCAGCACGCACTATCATTTGTATGCAAGTGATATAAAACTTTATGATGAAGTGTCAAAAGACAAAATGATGCATCAAATTTTACGGGAATTTGCAGCAGAGATGGAAAAAAAGGCAAAACTGTACCCTGAACAATGGTTTAATTATTATAATTTCTGGCAAGCATAAATGATAGTATTAAAAGAAAACATAGAATCGCTGATTCCGCAACGGCAACCGTTTGTGATGATTGATGAATTGTCCTTTTCAGATGGCGATCATACCCGTACCAGGTTCCAGGTAAGCGCGGATAATATTTTTGTGCAAAAAGGATTTTTTACTGAACCGGGTTTGCTGGAGAATATTGCCCAAACGGCGGCATCCAGGGCCGGGTATGAAGCAAAAAAAGAAAATGCACCCGTACGTATAGGCTATATTGGCGCGGTTAAAAATTTTGAGGTATTCGAATTGCCTGCTGTTGGCGATATCCTCGAAACAGAAATCATTATTGGAAACCAGGTATTCGATGTTTCAGTTATAAAGGCCAGCATTCGAAGCAATAACCGGTTGGTGGCAAAATGCGAAATGAAGATTTTCATTAAAAACCATAAAAAAATATGATCATGAAACGTACAGTTAAAGCCAGCTTCTTTATGTCTTTTGTTTTCATTGCACTGCTTTCACAGCCTGTTTTTTCGCAAACGCTCAAAGATTTTTTTAATTCGGACGCCACTACGGCACTCTACCTGGGCATCGATTTTACCAAAACAAAATTGATTGATGATCTTACAACCGATGAAACAGATATACGCGACCATCAGTTTGCCGCCATCAATGAAGCATCTGCTACTGATTCAAAAAAAACCAGCCTTGCGGGCGCTTTTCATAAAAAAACCCTGGATCATGATCTTGGCCTGGTAACCAAAAGAAACATGAGGATAGATCCGGCGCAAATTAAATCAACCAATACATCCGATTTTCACCGTCTTAAAGAAGACGATATAAGTACATTGGTAAAAGGCTTTGATTATGGCGACAAAAAAGGCCTGGGAATTTTATTTGTAATGGAAGCTATGAGCAAAACCAGCAAATCTGCAGCTATATGGGTAACATTTATAGATATGAGCAGTAGAAAAATGCTGTATACAGAAAGAATGGAAGAAAAAACCGGGATGGGTTTTGGGTTTAAAAATTATTGGGCTATCCCCGTAAAAAGACTGCTGGATGATATTGAAGGTGATAAATTTAAAGAATGGAAAAAGAAATTTTCATCATAATACCTGTTGTCAGGATGAGGCTAAAACTGTTGAAAAGCGCTTTGGTACAGGGTATTTGCGCACGCTTTTTTGGGGCGTACGGGCGGGGTCCGTGTTTTCTTTGAGAATAAGTAGAATATGAAAAAATTCCTGGTAGAAAAAACAGAAATACCTGTTCGTTTTAATGAGGCTGACCCGCTCGGCATTGTATGGCACGGCCATTACATCCGTTATTTTGAAGATGGGCGTGAAGCGTTTGGCAATACACACGGATTGCGGTACCTGGATTTTTATAAACAGGGTTATGTAGTGCCGATTGTAAGCGTTACCTGTGACTATAAACTCAGCCTCCGGTATGGAGATAAAATGATTGTTGAAACAAAGTATGTTCCATGCGAGGCAGCAAAGATTATTTTTCACTATAATATTTACAACTCGGCAAATGATATATTGGTCGCAAAGGGCTCTTCCGTGCAGGTATTTCTTGATAAAGAAAAATCGCAGTTGCAATTAACCAATCCGCCATTTTTTGAAGCATGGAAAACACAGCACATGCAATGATTTTAACAAACCGATGATGCAGGACGTTTTTGTTGTTTCAGATAATATTATTTCGCCTGTTGGTAATACAGCGGCAGATAATTTTTATGCGCTCATTAATAATATATCCGGTGTTAAAGAACAGGTAATGCCTTCTGTATCTTCGTTGCCATTTTACGCGTCGTTATTTTCAAATGAATTATATAGAGAAACAGAAGGAGAGGGTTATACAAAATTTGAACAGCTGATTATTTCTTCTGTAGCACAGGCTTTACAAGAATGCAGTATTAATATACAATCTTCCGAAACTATACTTATTATTTCCAGTACAAAAGGGAATATTTCATTACTGGAAATGATGGAACCAACTGGGTCTGTAAAAGAAAAAATTGGGTTATTTACTTCCGGAAAAAAAATTGGCCATTATTTTAAGCTCGCCAATACGCCGCTTATTATCAGCAACGCCTGTATATCCGGATTAACAGCGTTGCTCACCGGGAAGCGCATGATAGAAATGGGGCAATATAAACATGCTGTAGTTGCAGGCGCTGATGTTATTTCATCTTTTATTTTATCTGGCTTCCAGTCTTTCCAGGCCATCAGTGCACAGCCCTGCCGCCCTTTTGATGCTGCCCGCAATGGAATTAATTTGGGCGAAGCTGCCGCAACAATTATTTTATCGTCAGAAATAAAAAATACACCGGTAAAACTTACGGGAGGCGCCATTACAAATGATGCCAACCATATATCTGGCCCCAGCCGTAGCGGTCAAGAACTTTGCCTGGCTATTAATAAGGCATTGAAACAGGCAAATGTTTCAGCGGCAGATATTGGTTTTATTTCGGCGCATGGAACCGCCACTGTTTACAATGATGAAATGGAAGCGAAAGCTTTTTCATTGGCGGAAATGGAAGCAATTCCCCTAAATAGTTTAAAGGGTTATTACGGACATACATTGGGCGCGGCGGGCCTTGTGGAATCCGTCATCGCTATTCAGTCTTTACTGCAGAAAAAAATGATACCTACCCGTGGGTTTCAACAACCGGGGGTATCAAAACCTGTTACTATTTGCAAAGAAGTTACAGCTATCAATGCCAATCATTGTCTTAAAACGGCTTCTGGTTTTGGAGGTTGTAATGCAGCGCTGGTATTCAGTAAATCAAATAATTAAAATTAGATCATCAACACAAATTCGCGGTATGAATTTTTTCAGTAAGGATAAAAAGTCTGCTTTTGAAGCCAAGGAAACGGCACAATGGATTGCATTTGGACCGGTCATATTCCAGGCCGCCAGAACACTTAGAAATTCAGGCATCCTGACTGAAATTGAAAACGCGGGCGCAAGCGGATTAGCTATTGCTGAGATAACAGAAAAAGTAAATCTGCCATTGTACGGCGTTCGTGTATTGCTGGAATCTGGTTTAAGTATGGGTTTAATATTGGTAAACGATAAAAAATATACTCTCGCGAAAACAGGTTATTTTATTTTGCATGATCCGCTTACCAGGGTTAACATGGATTTTATTCATGATGTAAATTATAAGGGCCTTTTTGATTTGGATAAAAGCATTGAAACCGGCAGACCGGCTGGGTTGAAAGAATTTGGCGAATGGACAACTATTTATGAAGGATTGTCTCAATTGCCTGAGCATGTGCAAAAAAGCTGGTTTAGCTTTGACCATTTTTTTTCTGATGATGCCTTTCCGCTGGTGTTGCCAAAAGTGTACAAAGATGGAGTAAAAAAAATACTGGATGTAGGGGGCAATACCGGTAAATGGGCCATTGCATCTGCCAAATTTTCGCCCGATATACAGATAACCATCATGGATTTACCCGGGCAGTTAAATGTTGCCCGGAAAAAAATAGCTGATTTGAGCTTGTCTGATCGCATATCATTTTCGCCTGTAAATATTTTAGACGAAACGGTAAAATTTCCAACAGGCTTTGATGCCGTTTGGATGAGCCAGTTTCTAGATTGTTTTTCCGAGGCAGAAATTGTTTCCATTTTGAGAAGATGCCGTGATGCAATAACGGATGATGGTTGTGTTTTTATACTGGAACCATTCTGGGATAAGCAACGTTTTGAAATAGCGGCTTTTTGCCTGCATCAGACATCATTGTATTTTACGGCGCTTGCAAACGGCAACAGCCAGATGTACAGTGCAGAAACCTTTTTAGCCTGCGTGCATGAAGCCGGTTTTGAGATTGCTGAGCAAACAGATAATATTGGGCTGAGCCAAACATTATTGAAGTGCAAAAAAAGAAAATAGTTTTATAGGTTGGTAGATTCTATTGAGCGCATAATCTGCGAATCAGGGGCAACCATAAAAAATAAACACATGAATACAGAAAATGTAGACGTGCTCGTAATTGGCGCAGGTCCTTCTGGAACAGTGGCTGCTTCTATTGTAAACAAAGCTGGCTACAAAGTAAAAATTGTGGAGAAGCTAACCTTTCCGCGTTTTGTAATTGGCGAAAGCTTGTTGCCGCGCTGCATGGAAGCTTTAACAGAAGCAGATTTTGTAGCTGCAATAAAAGAAAAAGGTTTCCAGCAAAAGTCCGGGGCCAAGTTTGTAAAAAATGGAAAAATCTGCGATTATTTTTTTGCAGATCAATTTACGCCCGGCTGGAACTGGACCTGGCAGGTACCCCGCGCCGAGTTTGATAAAACGCTTGCAGATACCGTTGAGAAAATGGGTGTGCCTGTATGCTATGAAACTACCGTAACCGGCATTAAATTTAACGGGTCTGATTCTGTAACAACCGTAGCAGATAAAGACGGCAATCAAACAGAAATAACCGCCAGGTTTATTATAGATGGAAGCGGCTACGGAAGAGTGATACCAAGGTTGTTTAATCTCGATAAACCTTCCAGTCAGCCACCACGCAAAGCATTGTTTGCGCACACGAATGATAAAAAGCGCTCTATGGATGACGAACCCAACCGGATTACCATTGTAGTGCATGAAAAAGGCGTTTGGATTTGGATCATCCCGTTTTCAAATGGCATTACTTCCCTGGGCTTTGTTGGTCATCCTGAATTTTTTAAAAAATATGGCGGCGATAATGCAACACAATTGCGTGCATTAATAGAATCGCAACCTTACATAAGTGAAAGATTGCAAGATGTAGAATTTATGTTTGAGCCAAAAGTACTGGAATCATGGTCTTCTACCACCAGTAAATTTTACGGCGAAGGATTTGTGCTAACTGGCAACGTAACAGAATTTTTAGATCCTATTTTTTCTTCAGGTGTTACACTGGCCACGGTGTCTAGTCAAACGGCTGCTCATTTGGTGATACGCAAACTGAAAGGTGAAACAATCGATTGGGAAAAAGAATACATGGAGCCGGTTATGCAGGGCGTAAACACGTTTCGCGATTATGTTGAATCATGGTATGACGGCACACTGGATACTATTTTCTTCGCCGATAACCCGGTGCAGGAAATTAAAAATAAAATTTGTTCTGTGTTGGCCGGTTACGTGTGGGATATGAATAACGACTTTGTAAAAAATGCAAGACCAGCACTTACAAAACTTGCCAAAACAATTGAAGCACGCGACAAGTATAATGCGCTTAAGGCTAATTAATATATTATTTTGACTGAGAATTTATATATCACCGCCAGTTGCAGTATTATTAATAATGTTGTTGTAAAAAATAAAGAAATTCTATTTGAAAATAAAGGAATAGCCGTACAGCCGTTCCTGGTTTCAGTATACAACCATTTTGCAATCAATTATCCGCGGTTTTATAAAATGGATAATCTTTCAAAACTTGGCTGGCTGGCAACAGAAGTATTACTGGCAAATTCTCTTGACAAAACAAGTTATCAGCCGGAAGACATTGGCCTGTTGCTGACCAATAAAAGCAGTAGCCTGGATACAGATATTAAATATTACGAAACGGTAAAAACAATTGCCAGTCCGGCATTGTTTGTTTATACTTTACCAAACATTGTGATGGGCGAAATCTGCATCCGGCATAATTTTAAAGGTGAAAATGATTTCTTTATTTTTGAGCGTTTTAATGCAAAATTTGTACAACAATATGTAACGCATTTATTTGCAACCGGTGCGCTGGAAGTTTGTATTTGCGGTTGGGTTGAAACATTAGACAACGATTACCAGGCTAATTTATATTTGGTTGAAAAAAAAGAGGCAAATAACGCTGCGCTTTTTACGGAAGAAAATATTTTATCAATTTTATAAGATTACACAATAACACATGGACAAGCTAATGACGGATTTGAAAGGGCAGATCGTTGAACGATTGAACCTGCAGCATATTAAGCCGGAAGATATTGGAGATGATCAGCCTTTATTTGTAGAGGGTCTGGGCCTTGACTCTATTGACGCACTCGAGCTGATAGTATTGATGCAGCAACAGTATAATATTAAATTGAACAATGCAGAAGACGGCCCCAAAGTATTTCGCAGTGTAAGAACCATGGCAGATTATATAAAAAGTCAGCACGCGGGTTGATTATGGCAAAAAAATCATTTTAGCCAGGATATTAATAAATTTTATGTATTCAAAAAGTGCAGCAGTTTATGTGGCAGGGATCGGTGTTGTTTCCGCTATTGGCAACAATACAGCAAGTTGTTTGCAGGCACTTGAAAATAGCGAAGCTGGCATCGGGCCGGTTACTTCACTGGATACGATTCATAAAAATATTATTCCTGTTGCAGAAGTAAAATTAAGCAACGAAGAAATCGCCGAAGCTACCGGTCTTTCTGCGGCAATAAGCCGAACTGCTTTGCTTGGCATGATGGCAGCAAAAGAAGCCTGGCTGGACGCAGGTATTTCCAACGCCCTACATTTGCGCACTGGTTTTGTTTCTGCCAATTCAGTTGGTGGAATGGATAGAACCGAATTGTTTTTTCCCTCATTTTTAAAAGATAAAAACAGCGGCCGCTTAAAAAATGTAGTGAATCATGAATGCGGTGCTGTAACAGAATTGGTAGCCGGTGGCCTCGGTATAAAAAATTTTGTAACAACCATCAGCACGGCCTGTTCTTCCAGCGCCAACAGCATTTTTTTTGGCGCCAGGTTAATTAAACATAATATACTGGATGTTGTAGTAGCCGGCGGAGCGGATGCTTTGACGAAGTTTACGCTCAATGGATTTAATACACTTCAAATATTAGATAAAGAATTTTGTCAGCCTTTTGATGAAAACCGCCGCGGATTGAATTTAGGCGAAGGCGCAGGTTATGTGGTACTGGTTTCTGAGCGTATTGCGGCTACGATAAAAGATCAATTATATTGTACGCTCAGCGGATACAGCAATGCCAATGATGCGCACCACCAAACCGCTTCATCGCCGGACGGTGCAGGTTCGTATGCCGCTATGAAAGGTGCGCTTGCTTTAAGCGGATTACACACAAAGGATATCAGTTACATTAATTTGCATGGTACCGGTACGTTTAACAATGATATCTCCGAAGGAACAGCGATACAGCGTTTATTTGAACCACACTATCCAAAAATGAGTTCTACCAAGGCATTTACTGGTCATACGCTGGGCGCGAGTGGCGGAATTGAA
The DNA here is from genome assembly GCA_040004415.1 of Bacteroidota bacterium. Classification (GTDB taxonomy): domain Bacteria; phylum Bacteroidota; class Bacteroidia; order Chitinophagales; family Chitinophagaceae; genus JACMLD01. The sequence continues at coordinate 8,320 of JBDUAY010000199.1, forward strand.
GCAGTCTTTTCTTCACTGGCAATAAAGCACAATATTATTTATCCAAATCTGCGCTTGCAAACGCCGATGACTGCGTTGCCTTTTGTTCCGGAAAGAGCATTTCAAAAAAATGTAGCCGTTAATCATGTGCTTAGCAATTCTTTCGGCTTCGGGGGTAATTGTTCATCTTTAATTTTTTCAAAATTGTAAGATGAAAACATTTATCCGTGCCACTGGAAATATATCACCCCAAAAAACATTTGGCCCTTCAGTATTGCTGCAGGATGTAGTTGTACAAAACGGTAACCGTTTACGTTGTACTGAACCTGACTATCTTAAATTTATCGATGCAAAGGCCATTCGCCGCATGAGCCGCATTATTAAAATGGGCACCGCCGCAGCGATGGAATGTTTACGTGAAGCAGCTATACAAAACCCAGATGCAATTGTGATGGGCACTGCGTATGGTTGCCTGGAAGATACCGGCATCTTTCTTAAAAAAATGGTAGAGCAAAAAGAAGAAATGCTTACGCCTACTGCTTTTATACAATCAACACACAATACCATTGGCGCGCAAATAGCACTATTAATTCAGTGTCATAATTATAACAATACTTTTGTGCACCGTGGTTTTTCTTTTGAAAGCGCTTTGCTGGATGCCATGATGTTGCTGGAAGAAAATGCAGCAACAACTGTTTTAGCGGGCGCGGCAGATGAAATAACTGATGCCAGTCATGCTATATTAAGCCGGTTTGGTTTGTATAAAAAAGAAATAGCAAACAACGCAGATTTATATTCAATCCAAACAAAAGGAACCATTGCAGGTGAAGGATCTGCTTTCTTTTTATTGAGCAATCAACCCGCAGAAAAGGATTATGCAACACTGGATGCGTTGTATACATTTTATAGGCCAGCCGATACAAAACAAATTGAGCAACAGATAGCAAATTTTTTAGAAAGACAATCAGTTGCGGCAGCAGATATCGATGTAGTAATTACCGGTAGGAACGGTGATACAAAGGGCGATATTATTTACAATGAAATCATCACTACGTTGTTTAAAAACAATAGAACAGCCAACTATAAACATCTTTGCGGAGAATATCCTACCAGTACGGCTTTTGCTTTATGGCTGGCGGCGTCCGTTATAAAAGAAAGCAAGCTGCCGGCTACGCTGGGCGCAAATTCGCCCCAAAAAATAAAAAAAATACTGATTTATAATCATTATGAGAATATCCATCATTCTTTAATGCTGGTAAGCGCATGCTGAACTTTAAAAACATCAATATCATTTTTGTAATTATTGTTCTAACCCTTTCCGGATTGGCAACGCGTTATCATATATCGCTGTATGCATTCCTGGTTGCTGCGCTGGTATATTCACTGCTGCTTTTTTATGGATCTTATTATGTGGGAAGTAATTTTTTTATGAAAGTTTTGTGCCGGGCAAATACCAGCGCCAAAGAAATTGCGATTAGCTTCGATGATGGTCCGTCGCATCAATACACGGCAGAAATACTGCAGGTACTTAAATTAAATAATGTTCCGGCAATTTTTTTTTGCATCGGGAAAAATATAGGCGGCAATGAATTATTGCTGAAACAAATAGTTGAAGAAGGACATGTTATCGGCAATCATAGTTACTCACATCATTTTTGGTTTGATCTTTTTTCAACAAAAA
>JBDUAY010000609.1:0-2973 GCA_040004415.1 Bacteroidota bacterium
CCTGTTTGTTCAGCAGGCAATGAAGTAAATAACGTGGGCGCGGTACCTGTTTTGGCTTTGCATGCAGAAAATAAAACGCCCGTGCATAAACAATATAATAAGCGTTTATAATTCATGTATGGAGAATGAAAAATCTGTTTGACCGCACCCCAACCCCTCTCCCGGGGCGAGGGGCTATAATAAAATTAAATGTTTCGTTTTTTCAATTCACTCACCGCATAATCGGCTGCTCTTGCCGTTAATGCCATATAAGTAAGCGAAGGATTCTGACAGGCGCTGGATACCATCGCGGATCCATCAGTTACAAAAACATTTTGCGCATCCCATACCTGGTTATGTGCATTGAGTACAGATGTTTTTGGATCCCTGCCCATACGCGCGCTACCCATTTCGTGAATACCCTGGCCGATATTATAATCTTTATCCCAGGTCTTAATATTCTTTACACCTGAGGCTTCGAACATAGCTACCAGTTCTTTAATGATGTCTTTACGCATCTTCAACTCATTTTCTTTCAATCCTGCATCCATCGTTAGCACTGGTAAGCCCCATTTATCTTTTACTGTTTTATTCAATGAAATCATGTTTGCATGGTATGGCAAAATTTCGCCAAAGCCGGTGGCGCCAATCGTCCAGCCACCTGGTTCTGTTAGCGCATCTTTATAATCTGCACCAATATTTAACTCAGCCACATCACGCGACCAGCCCTGCCTGCTGGCACTTCCCTGGTAACCATATCCACGAAGGAAATCTCTTTTATCTCCATATAAATTTGCAAAGCGGGTAATGTAGAAACCATTTGCCCTGCGTCCATAATAATATTTGTCTTCATGACCCTCAACCGTTCCCTCTGCGCCCAACATGTAATGATGGTCCATGATATTGTGACCCAATTCACCGCTGCTGCTGCCTAGTCCGTCAGGCCACACATCTGTGGCAGAATTCATCAACACCCATGCGCTGTTTAAAGAAGATGCATTTAAAAAAAGAATTTTTGAATGGAACGTGTATGTTTTATTTGTTTCCGCATCCAGCACTTCAACACCGGTTGCCTTTTTTGTATTTTTATCGTATACAATTTTTGTAACAATACTCCATGGACGCACCGTTAAATTACCAGTTGCTCTTGCGGCCGGCAACGTAGAAGATTGTGTACTAAAATAACCTCCAAACTGACAACCTTCCCAGCAACGGTTTCTAAACTGGCAGGCGGTTCTGCCAGGAATGGCCTGTGTAAGATTGGCAACACGGCCAATAATCATGTTACGCTGATCTTTATAATACGATTTTATTCTTGCCGCAACATCTTTTTCAACGCAATTCAAATCCATCGGTGGTAAAAAATGTCCGTCGGGCAAATGCGCGAGCCCTTCTTTAGATCCACTAATGCCTGCAAATTTTTCTACATAATCATACCAGGGTGCCATTTCTTTGTAACGAATGGGCCAGTCGATAGCTATTCCATCTTTTGCATTGGCTTCAAAATCGTAATCGCTCAAACGATAACTTTGCCTGCCCCATAAAAGAGAACGGCCACCCAATTGATAACTGCGCCACCACGCGAAAGGTTGCGTTTGTACATAAGGCGATTCCTTTTCATTTACCCAGGAATCCAGGATGGCTTCCTGTGCTGCTGTACCATACATGGCCCAGTCACGTGATATTACCGGGTTATCCTTTATATATTGCAAAGGCGCTTTTCCGCGGTGCGTAAAATCCCATGGGTCTTTAGTGGCAGAAACATAATCTTTTATGTGCTCATGCGGACGGCCACGTTCCAGCATCAATACTTTCAAACCTTTTTCGGTTAATTCTTTTGCAGCCCAGCCTCCGCTAATACCAGATCCTATTACAATGGCATCGTAAGTATTTTGTATGGCTGCTTTGTTGTTTATATTTAAAGAATCGCCTGGCATAATATAGTTTTTATCTTTTGATTTTTTTTATTGACCTAACATTGGTATTCCATTGATCATCGTTGCTGCCTGTCCCGCGCCTGATGCGGGATCGCACGCTTGTACCGCATAACAAGATTCAACGCCTTGTATACATCTCATAAATATTTACTTCAATTCCTTTATTTCTATTTTGCGGTAATAAATTTCGGCACCTTCCGATTGAACAAGAATTTTTCCACTGGTAAGACTTGGGTCTTCGCCTTCATTCACAACAGTTCCATTTACAATGTAGGTGATTTTACCTTTATTTGCAATCAGCTCTACCCGGTTCCATTGGCCAGTGGGCTTTTCTGCATTTCTTTTTTTAGCAACCCGCATAAAACTATCCGGCACACTGCGAACGCCATTTGCTGTTATGGTAGTGTGGTCTATCAGCCATATATCGCCCACATCACCTTCCTGTATCTGAAATTCAATAGATTTTGGCCAGACGGTATCTTTTGCGCCGGCTGGCATGTAATAACAAATGCCGTTATCCCTTTTTGTAGTATCCGCATCTCTTGGAGGATATTTTTTTGTTCCCCATTTAAATTCTGCAACCAAATGAAAATTGGTGAATACTTTCGGCATGCTGATATAGCCAAAATCTTTTCCGGTAATATGCAGCAGGCCATTTTCAACAGAGAAAACTTTTTCCGGATCATTATTTTTTCCTTTTGATTTCAGAAACGTATACCAGTTGTTTAAATCTTTTCCATTGAATAGGGTCTGCATTCCCTGCTGGGCCTGCCCGTTGAAATAAAGCAACATGAGAAAAGCAGCAATCATTTTTTTCATAATTATACCATTTAAACTGTTTTATAATCAGGGAAGTCGCTTGGGTGCTATTTTTTTATCCGGTTCATAAGTGCCCTGGTAAAATTTTGGCGCTTCGTTGTTCATGGCAAATATGGTGAGCGTTTTCTTACCGCTCTTAATCTCTTTTATATCGCGTACCTGTCCCTTCACTAAAATTCCGCTTTGTTTTTCATTCACCGCTACAAAATTACCTTTGCCATCCCCTTTTAACAGTAAG
>JBDUAY010000610.1:0-2969 GCA_040004415.1 Bacteroidota bacterium
GGTTTTTTCATTTTTCCACTCCGCTACTGTTTTTGTTTTTATATATTCGCCGGTACCGGTCAATTCTGCAGCAATGCAGATCCGGGTAGTTGGTTTACAGTTTTTTAGTAAAGTTTCAATCAACTGGTTATTGCGGTAGGGTGTTTCGATAAAGATTTGGGTACTGTTTTTTTTCTGCGAATTAATTTCCAATTCTTTAATTGACTTTGCTCTTTCGCTTATATCGATCGGCAGGTAACCCACAAATTCAAACTGCTGTCCGTTCATGCCGCTGGCCATCAATGCAAGCAAAATAGAGCTTGGGCCAACCAAAGGTTTTACTACAACATTTAATTGTTGGGCCAGCTCAATCAAAATCTGGCCGGGGTCAGCAATGCCAGGACAGCCAGCTTCACTTATAATGGCGATGTTTTTATGTTCTTGTACCTTTTGTCGGAAACTATTTTTTTGTTCGTCTTCTGCCTTGTGAATAGTAAACCATTCATAGTCGTCAATTACAATTTCTTTGCAGATGCTTTTTAAAAAACGTCTTGCGGTGCGTTCGTTTTCTGCAAAAATTACCTGGCAATTTTTTACAGTATCTATTATGTAATGAGGTATGGTTTCCAAAGCTGAATCATCCAGCACGCAGGGAATTAAATAAACGATTGAATTCATGTCAAACCGGGCTTTGTTTTATAAAAACTAATAGTGGCTGCTATAACCGCATAGCTTGGGGCAAGTATCCAGCCAACGATAATTACACTGTGCATTAGAAAAAAAACGATGCCATTGCCAATGGCAAGTCCTTTATGACGGCCAATAAAATCGATGCTTTGAGAAGCAGACAATTTGTTTCTTTCAGAACTATAATCCAGCATGGCGAAGCCCAGGTAATAGCATTCTACAATGAGCGCTATCAGTGGCGTAAACCACCCTATTAGCGGAATAAATGAAAGTATAAGAATGGATAAAGTATATACCGTTTGCCATAAAGCGTTTCTAAAAGCTAATTTAATACCCCGTGCAATGTCACTCAATAATTGCTGAAAACTAAATGGAAAATCCCTGTCTTCCATTATGGCTTCTGTTTTTTCGCTCAGGTAGGCAAATAAAGGGGAACCAACGATTAGAAAAAGGTATTTAAATAACGAAAAATAAAAAAGCAACATTACCAGTCGTAAAATTACCTGGCCAAAAATAAATAGGAATTTCAGCCAGCTTCCCTCAATGGTATACATCCACTTTTTTAATCCTGTGATGGAAAATATGTCATCAATGGCCTGGCCGCTGCTGATCCAGAAAAGATAAATACCCACTCCAAAAAGAGCTGCATATAAGATGCCTGGTATAAGTATCCATTTCCATAAACGGTGCTTTACAATAAAGCGGTGCGCTTCAAGATAAGATTGTATGGCAATAACAATGTCTTTTAACATGCTCGATTATTCATGGTAGATTTAAGTTGATTGTTTAGAAGATGCTGGATTATATAAATTTGTATTTAAAAGTACAGATAAGTTGAAGAAATTAGGCATTGATTTTTATAAGCGTAAGAATGTAACAGCGATTGCACGTGAATTGTTAGGTAAAATTATCGTCACCAATTTTGAAGAGGGTATTACCAGTGCAAGGATTGTGGAAACGGAAGCGTATGCAGGCGTAACTGACAAAGCATCGCATGCCTGGCAAGGAAAAAGGACCGCCCGTAATGAAGTAATGTATGCAGCCGGCGGTATTAGTTATGTATACATTTGTTATGGAATGCACCAGATGTTTAATGTGGTAACCAACGCCAGCGAGATACCGCATGCGATATTAATAAGGGCCGCAGAACCAGTGGCAGGGTTGGATATTATGCTGGCCCGAACAGGTAAAAAAACACCGGACAATACCGTTACAAAAGGACCGGGTAATATGGCAAAAGCGCTGGGAATTTCTAAAATGCACTCAGGAGGCGATCTTTCAGGAGATGCGGTTTTCATAGTGTCCGACGGATATATGTTAAAGGAGCAGCAAATAGGAACAAGCAAAAGAATTGGCGTAGATTATGCAGGCGAAGACGCTTTATTGCCGTATCGGTTCTATATAAAGGGAAATAAATTTGTAAGCGGCAAGCCGGTTAAATAAGCTTTGCAAATGAACGATTTAAAATTTGGGGCAAGGGATGCCTTTGTTTTTAGACGCCTCTTTTTTGATATAAATCAGTGAAAATTCTGATCCTCCCCTGCTCGCAGTGGCCGCTTTAAGACTGCTGGTATTTACATCATAACTAGCCCCGATACGCAGGCCGTTTATTTCTATACCAATGTATGGAATAAGAGCGTCACCAAAGCGATACCAGGTACCGAGATAAACACTTGTTGGGTTTACATCATCACTATTAACATTGGCAGACAAAGCTCCACCTACAACAGTTTCTGTGGCTTTATTTTGCAATTGAAAAATAGCGGAGGTAAATACCGATAAATTATCAGCTACGGGAAACGAGCCACCACCATGAACAGTTAATCTGCTGGAGAGGTTCCAGGTTTTGTCGATAAAACTTAAGCTGGGTTTATTAATGTGGTAAATAGACGCACCGAGATAATAGTTATTAATGCCATTGCTTGAACCCGAATATAAAAGGCCTGCGTTTACATCAAAATAATTTTGATTGCTGCCATTGTTTAAAGACTCCGCAGTTGTGCCGGTAAAGCCGTTTTGGGTTAGCTGATCTTCAAATGTAAGTTTTGAAAAATCAAGAATTGCACTTGTATAAGTAGCCTGGAAGCCTGCACCAATTGTATTGTACCCATCTTCATCCAGCGCTTTATGGTAACTCATTGAAAGTGATCCGTAATTTAATTTGAGTGCCGCATCAGCACTTTGATCGCTCAATCCTGAAATACCAATTCCAAAAACATCTCCTTGCGGAACTTTGTTTTTTAAAATACTGAAATCCATTGAAGCACTGGTAGTAACATAGGCTTTTGGGATAGACGGCCATT
>JBDUAY010000200.1:0-9958 GCA_040004415.1 Bacteroidota bacterium
GAAAATTGGTTATTGTTAATGAAACTTTATGATACACCCATCTGGAAGTGTTTTAATTGACAAGAGAACAAGCATCTGACCTATATTATATCAGTAATCCATATTGAATATCTACCTTCAGTAATCAGCAGGATAGAAAACGGTTCCTCAATCCATAAACATTCACCAAAGCAAAAATACTGGCTATAAAATGTTCAGGCACCAAGGTAAGACACGCACACTAACTCATAATCTTAGAATAGCATCATTGCTTTCTTTTGTTGCGGGTTTGGTAAACGTGGCGGGGTTCTTAGCGGTTCAACGGCTCACAACTAACGTAACGGGGCATTTTGCTTTTTTTGTGGACGAAGTTTTCAAACTCAATTTTTGGAAAGGGTTTATTTATTTTCTATATATCTTGTTCTTTTTCCTCGGATCATTTATTTCAAACCTGCTTGTAGAAATTATTTCCAGGAAGAATGAACGATATATTTATGTTGTTCCTGCATCAATAGAATGCTTAATACTATTTTGTATTGGCTTTTTTGGCACACATCTAATTATAAAAAGTCCGGACACCATAGCATTCAGTTTACTTTTCGCGATGGGGTTGCAAAATTCTTTGGTGACAACAATTTCCAGGTCACGCGTCAGGACGACCCATTTGACCGGGCTTTTTACTGACTTGGGAATTGACTTATCACAGTTATTTTTTTATAAAGCGAAAGAGCAAAAAGACAAACTGCTTTCATCCATTAAATTGCGTTTCACCATTATCGCTTTCTTTTTTTTTGGTGGCATAACAGGTGGGGTATTTTACGCCTGGATTGGAATACGAATACTATTATTTTCAGCAACAATATTAACTTTAGGGCTAATATACGACTATATAAAATTTAGACTTATTTTACTCAGGCGCAAACTTAAACACAGCCAGTGAGATGAATTCTAAATTGATTTGGTTCCTTTTTATTATTGTGTATAAGCGGTATATTGTTAAATTGGCCCTAAGAAAACACAAACCGGGTTTTTATGCTAATTAATTAACGACCCGTCACACTAGCTTCTCCCTGGCCGGTGTTCCATTACAATTGCCCGGAAGATTATGGTTTGCCGTGACTGCAATAAATAGGGTTTTTTTCTACCTTAAATTAGTGAGCGTGAAAATAATAACCTGGAACTGTAACATGGCTTTCAGAAAAAAAGCCGCCGTTGTTCTGGCATTGCAACCAGATATTTTAATTATTCCAGAATGTGAACATCCGGATAAATTATTATTCCCGGTTAACATGCCGGCACCAAAAGATATTGTTTGGTTTGGAAAAAATAGAAACAAAGGGCTTGGAATATTTTCTTACAGTGAGTATCGCTTTAAAGTGCTTCGCAATCATAACGAGAATTTACAAATGATTATTCCAATTTCAGTTACCGGTGGCGAATTTAATTTCAATCTTTTTGCTATCTGGGCCAACAATCCAACCGATAAAGACGGACAATATGTTGAACAGGTTTGGAAAGCAATTCATCACTATGAAAACTTGTTAACGGATACAAAAACAATGCTCACCGGGGATTTTAACAGCAATACTATCTGGGATCGGAAACGCCGGGCGGGCAATCATTCAAACGTGGTAAATTTTTTAGCGCAGAAAGGAATTCGCAGCGCATACCATTTGCTCCATGAGCAGGTACAAGGCTCAGAACAACATCCAACACATTATCTGTACCGTCATGAGAATAAACCCTATCACCTTGATTATTGTTTTGTATCGGCAGACATTGCAAATAGCCTTCAATCTGTAGAAATTGGAGATTATCATTGCTGGGCAAAATACAGCGATCATATGCCTATTATTGTTACGTTTGACAATCCGTCAAAAATTAAAAGCACGCGTAAAAGAAAAGCCTAACTGACCAACAGGGAAATAAAACGGCAAAAAGAATTATCGGAATATTACATGCCACAACGTGTTTACCAATGAAAATTATAAGACAATGTTAGCGAACCTGGACTCAAATGTAACATCTCCGGTATGCTGCTTGTAAAGAAATGATATCAAAAAATCACGGGAATAAATAATATGATTATCCTAAAACGAACAAATTCTGACGATGAAGATTTCCATCTACTGGTAAAAGAGCTTGATTTAGATCTGAAAGTACGTGATGGAGAAGAACATGTATTTTATGCGAAGCTAAATAAGACAGATAAAATAAAACATATCATCGTTGCATATCAAGAAGCCGAAGCTATTGGTTGTGGGGCCATCAGGCAGTATTCTCACGATACGATGGAAGTTAAACGCATGTTTGTATCGACACACAAACGCGGACAAGGATTCGCTTCAACCATATTGAAAGCGCTGGAAGCCTGGTGCAAAGAACTTAATTTTAATAAATGCATTTTAGAAACGGGCAAAAATCAGCCAGAAGCAATCAGGCTTTACAAAAAAAATAATTACAATATAATCCCCAACTTTGGGCCATACGCAGATGTTGAAAATAGCATTTGCTTTGAAAAAATACTGTAAGCAATGGCCGTATATCAGACCACGGCGTTGTGCAGTACGTAATTGACGTACTAAAACGATTGCTGATTTAAAATATAATTATGTGTTATCTTTAAATCAGGTATCAATATCCCATGAAAGTGATAGCCATGCCAGCTTACAATTCTGCTAATCATCAATGATAATTTCTCAAAATCATACAACATGATTGGACTATTGATTGAAATAATTATTTCCTGGTTGCTGGTTTGGTTTCTTTATAAAAAAGATTTATCCGTTCTGGGTATCCGTCCAACAAAAAGCAGGCTGGCCAATCTTTCAGTTGGTTTTTTAGTGGCTGCCATTTGTTGCTGCATTTACTTCTTCTCCATTTCAACTTTTACAAACAGTAGCTGGCTGATAAATAAAACATTTACAGCCAAAGATTTCCTGAAAGGTTTTTGGTGGACATTCAATTCCGTTTTATACGAAGAATTAATTTTCAGGGGCGTTCTCCTTTATATAGCTATACAGAAACTTGGTGTCAGAAGAGCATGCATCCTGTCTGCTGTTGCCTTTGGTATTTATCATTGGTTTGTCACTGGTGCATTGGGACATCCGGTACAAATGGCCATCGTATTCTTTATGACGGGTATCTGGGGATTGATGTTTGCATTCGCTTTTGCCAAAACAAAATCTTTGTATTTACCCATCGGCTTGCACTTTGGCTGGAACTTAATGAACATCGTAATTTTTTCAAAGGGACCGTTGGGGCATCAACTTTTGATAAGTGCCGGTGAAGAAAAAGTGAAAGGCGTTTTGATGACCATACTTTTCATTTTTCAAATATTTGCTTTACCTGTCTTAACTTATTTCTACCTGGGCAGGAAAAATAAAAGTCATGTTCTATCTGCAAGCTGATTTTGCTGTTGCTTGTTGCCAGGCTTTTTCTAATAAACGGATGTGAAACGCCAATTTGCTATTACCAATTTAACTATAAGCACAACCACTACATGACAATCAGAAGTTTATTCAATATCATTTTAAAAATTCTAGGTATATTTTTTATTAAAGATATTTTAGAAGTAATACCACAATTATTTTCCGTTCTTATTTATGTAACAAAACCGGGTGGTTTACAAGACGGTATCTGGACGATGGTTTTGAGCTTTGCCAGTTTAGCTGTTTATTTTCTTGTATCGTTTTATCTCATTTTCAGGTCGGAACAAATCATTGATGCGCTAAAACTTGATCGTGATTTTAACGAAGAGCCTATTCCTTTAAACATTCACCGGTCAACTATTTTAAGCATCTCAATCATAGTCATCGGCGGATATATTATTGCAAATGAAATACCGGATCTTTGCAGGCAACTTTTCATACTCTATCAGCAAAATCATATGTCTCACGGGCAAGCTGATCCGAAAGTTTCCTACGCCGTCTTTGCCGTTATAAAGATTATCGTTGGATGTATATTAATTGGCAATCAAAAATCAATTGTACATTTTATAGAATACAAGCGCAAATAATTTTGTTTGATAGCTGCATCATGCTATGGCCTCAGCATTGCTTTACCCCTGCTTTTCTGCGGGGTTTTATTTTTTTCATATAGTGATCGTCCGTAAAAAATTGTAATTTAAACAACCGTTCAAATACTTACAACGTGGATCAGGAAAAACAAGAACACACCGGCTCATCGCATAAAATAAAAAATGAAAACCTCAACAGGAAGCACATTAGTAAGGGCTTTGGGCATTTTTACTGCTACGCTGCTGGTAGCTGGCATTATGATTGGCTCCGGCGTTTTTAAAAAGATTATACCCATGGCACAAACAGGTTTAAATGAAACCTGGATATTGTTAGCCTGGGTACTGGCTGGTGTTATCACGATGTTTGGTGCGCTTAACCTGGCCGGTTTATCATCGCTAACAGAAGAATCTGGCGGTGTATATGAATACTTAAGACTTTCATTTGGAAATTTCTTTTCCTTTTTATATGGTTGGACGGATTTTACTATTATAGGCTCAGCGTCCATTGCAGCGCTGGCTTTTATTTTTTCACAAACGATCAATACACTAATACCACTTCCCAATCCATTGCAGCATTGGCAAGATCTTTCGATCGGACATTTCATTTATCCCTTTGCTGATTCAGGGATCAAAATACTTTCCATTATAACCATCCTTATTCTTACCTGGGTAAACTACCGCGGCGTAAAAGAAAGCGGGTACCTGAATAATATTTTTACTTCAGCTAAGATTGCCGGCATTTTTGTTGTAATTATACTTGGTTTGTTGTACACACCACCGGCGGTTCAACAGGCAGGAATAATAAATATCACAGAAAATCATTTACAAAACGGTGCTTTTTTCAGTGCTTTTTTTGTTATGATGTTAAATGTATTGTGGGCGTATGATGGATGGCTGGACATTGCATCCATCACGGGTGAAATAAAAAATCCTAAACGAAACGTTCCGCTGGCAATTTTTATTGGCGTGGCAATAGCAACCGGGTTATATGTGCTGGTTAATTATGCTTATATGCATGTATTGCCGCTCAGCAAACTGGCAACTGTAAGCGAAAATGAAATTGGCGCAGCGGTAGTAGCAGAAACAATACTCGGCAATGCTGGTAAAACGATGATCATCGTTCTAATTATGATAAGCGTTTTTGGTTCACTCAATGCCATCATTCTTTCGCATACACGCATTTATTTTCGCATGGCACAAGAAAATTATTTCTTTAAAAAAGTTGCCCGTGTTCACGCAAGTCACAGAACACCATATATGTCTTTGCTGTACACGATGATATGGAGTTGCATTTTGGTAGTATCTGGTACATTTGAGATACTAACTGATATGATTGTTTTCGCTACTTTCCTTTTTTATGGATTGTTGGCTGCGGCACTAATTAAAATGAAAAGATCAGGAGCGATAACAGTAAAAGTAACCGGTTACCCAATCATACAAATAATCATCATGCTGTTTTCAGTGGTCCTGATTATAAACACGGTGATATCGCAACCAAAACAATCTTTAACCGGGCTGGGACTTGTATTAATCGGTGTGCCATTCTATTTTTATTTCAGAAAAAAAGATACTTCAATACAGAAATACAAATAAAAAATCATGGTTTCCTATATAATTTCAACTGGAAGACTTAATCTGCGCAAGTGGATTCATTCAGATCTTCCGCCATTTATTGAAATGAATAAAGATGCGGATGTAATGAAGTCCCTGGAGTCCGTATTATTTTGACGTAACACTATGGAATTTAAAGTTTGCGCTGATCAAAACTATCACGGTTCTTTTGATCTATTCTTGCGGGAGGCGGCCAAAAACTTCTTTTTATAAAAAAAGCTCTTTACTAAAATCAGTCATAATGGAAAAAATAAAAACTTTTTTAATGTTTGAAGGCCGGGCTGAAGAAGCCATGAATTTCTATACCAGCATCATTCCCAACTCTGCGATTGCAGATGTTACGCGTTATAAGGCAAATGAAGCAGGTCCGGAAGGTACCATAATGAAAGCGACCTTTACACTTAACGGAACAGAATACATGTGCATTGACAGTCCGGGCAAACATTCATTTACTTTTACAGCTTCGATGTCGCTGTATGTTACGTGCGAAACCGAACAACAAATTGACCAGATGTTCGGGCAATTGTCTGACGGTGGAAATATCATGATGCCGCTGGCGCCTTATCCTTTCAGTAAAAAATTTGGCTGGGTGGCAGATAAATTCGGTGTTTCGTGGCAATTAACTTTGTAAGCAGGCAGTCCCTTTTGCAGTGTTGATCTTCCAGACGTGAAAAGGGTTATAAAATGGCATGCTATTCAATTGGAAGAGCCCTTTAAAAAGGAAAGCCCCGGTGTAGAAACACCGGGACTTCTTGGTTAAGGCTCTGATTAGTAGCTATTTTAAATATTGTTATTTTCTGAAATCAAAGATAACAGGTACGGTTAAGTATTCCAACACATAAGCATACCCTAAAGGTGGTATTTTTGGTATTATTCAATCAGTTTTTTCATTTCTGTACCTACAAATTGAGATAACTGATTAATGTTGTTGCCAGAAAAACTAAATTTCAATCCTGCGGCTTCATACAACCTGGGCAACGTGGCCGTACCACCCAAACTCAATGCCCGCATGTAATTGTCAAGCGCTGCTTCTTTATTCTGTTTGAACTGTTTCCATAAACCAATGGCCCCCAGTTGCGCAATACCATATTCAATATAATAAAATGGAACTTCAAATAAATGAAGCTGACGCTCCCAACTATAATTGCGATACTTTTCAAGGCCTGTGAAATCGATTACACTGCTGGAGAACTCCGTTAATATTTCCATCCAGCGTGCAGAACGTTCTTCCAGTGTGTGCATTGGGTTTTCATATACCCAATGTTGAAATTTATCAATCGTTGCAATCCATGGAAAAATTGTAATTACTCTTTCCAACTGGTGTTCCTTTGCGCGCTTTAGTTCATCATCACTATTAAAGAAGACATCCCAATAGTCCATGCTGAAAAGTTCCATTGCCATACTGGCAACTTCTGCAATTTCCATGGGGTATTCTTTGAATGAACTCAGCTCAAGTTTATGCGCCAGGAAAGAATGAATAGCATGGCCTCCTTCATGTACCATCGTAGTTACATCACTCATCTGTCCGGCAGCATTCATAAAAATAAATGGTGCGCCGGTTTCTGACAGCGGACAATTATATCCGCCCGGTGCTTTTCCTTTACGGCTTTCTAAATCGAACCGGTTCATTTCATGCATCTTCCGCAGGCAATCTGCAAAGAAAGGCCGCACCTTTTGAAAACATTCAATACTTTTTTCCAGCAGTTCTTCCCCTGTTTTAAAAGGACGGAGTGGTTCTGTTCCATCTGGTTCTGCTTCCAAATCCCAGGGACGCAGCGTATCTACTCCCAACTTTTTTTTCTTGGCTTCGTAAATTTTGTCAACCAGCGGGAGAATATATTTTTTTACTGAATCATGAAACTGGTAACAATCTTCTTTGGTGTAATCAAAGCGACCCAGGTCTGCAAATTTATAATCCCGGTAATTGCTGAAGCCTGCATTTACAGCTACCAGCTGGCGTTTTTCAACAAGCTGCGTGTAGAGATTATTCAGCGCATCTTTATCCTGCAGTCTTCTTTCATTTATTTTCAGGTAAACATCTTCACGCAATTTCCGATCATGGCTTTCAAGAAATTTTGCTGCCTGTTGCAGTGTATATTCTTTGCCTTCTACTTCAACCGTCATTTTGCCAGAGATAACACCGAACTGCTGACCCATTACACTCAGTTCAGAAAGAATAGGGATGTTTATTTCTCTGAACAAGTCGATACTTTTCTTAACACCACGCAGGTAAGTATAATATAATTTTTGATCCAATTCTGCAGTGAACGGGCATGCAATGAGCTTGCGGTTAATCTTATCTGCATATGGTTGAATCTTTGGCTGAATTTCGGTAACAAAGAAAACAAAAGCTTCTTCCAGAGATTTATTTTCTGTATCACAGGTCATTTTAATTTGACGCCAGCACGCATCTTCACTTAGCACCGCTTCTATTTCGCTGGTATCTTTTAGCCATTGTTCCAGATCGCCTTTTGATTGCAAAGGACGATCGAGTAATTGTTTGAAATAAGGTTCCAGCGCACTCCAATTCGTTACCGTAAAATTATCCGGTAAAAATTTCCTGGCAACCGGATGTATATCTGCACTTGCGTTTATCATACAAATTCGTTTTGAAAAACATCAGGCTACTGCTAAGGTTCAATAAAGTAGCCTTGCATGTAGCCTGCGTGATAAAATATTCGTGTTATTTCTTTTTAGGTGCTGCCTTTTTTTTCGGTGCTTCTTCTGCAGCCGCTGTTTTTGCAGCTTTTGATGCAGCCTTCGGTGCTTTCGCTGCTGTTTCTTTTACTGGCTTTTCAGATGCTTTTTCTGGCTCTTTCTTTTTTGAAGCCGTTTTCTTTTTAGGCGCTTCTTCCGCTACGGCTTCTTCTTTGATTGTTTTTACCGGTTTCGCCGCTGCTTTTCCTTTCGCAACCACCGGCGCTTTTTCTTCTTCAGTGTCTACCGGCACTTCTTCTTCCGGTACTGGCGCTGTTAATTTAATTTCTACTTTATTGGCTTCCAATATTTCAAACCATTTCACGATCTTCTTCATGTCGCTGCTGTACACACGGTCAAAATCAAGATCAGGATAAGCGGATTCGAAATATTTTTTAATGGCTGCATTATCTTTTGTATCTGGTAATGCTACGCCGCTTTTTTGCATGGCAAGCAAAATATCTACCAGGTTTACATTATCTCTTACAGTATAAATTTCTATACTTTCCAGGTGAGAAAAATTATGAATCCGGCTGGATACAAATCTTGTAGATTTATCATCCAGTGAGCGTACAATTGCACCATCATTTTTGCTGCTGACAAGTTCGTGCAGACCCTGTAAACCGGAAACTGCAATAATTTTACTATAGTCCATACAATGTTGTTTTTTAAAGGATGTGCAAGATACAGGAAAACCTCAAATTTAAAAGCGTTTGGACCGCGGAGCTATCAGGGATCTTCAAAATGCTGCAATCAGCGTGCTGTAAACTACCATAGTCTGGCAAATCCAAACTACGGGAAGCTCAAAGACTGCGGTAGATTTGCCCTGGCAGCCCGAAAACTTCTGGAAGGCAGTTCAAGCTATTTTTTGAAAAATAGCCGGGCGTTCCGCCGTTCTACTGTGGCAGCGCGGTTCAGCTTGTGAAGACGCCCTTGAACTTAAAGAATGTCGTCTCGCTGTAGAACAGGCGGGCGGTTGCGTTTATGTCGCCGGTTGCGAGTATACTATAATTTATTTCTGCATGAATGATACTATTTCTGCCCGGATCGATCACAGATAAAAACTTTAAATCCAGCCCGGTATGCAGCCGCAACGTCTTGCCGGTAACCGTTTCCATCAATTCTTTCACTATTTGCATCATACATACGCCCGGCACTACCGGCTGACCAGGAAAATGCCCGTGGAATATCTCATGGTCCGCATTAAGCTCCAGTACGGCGTTTATTCTTTCAGCCTCTGAAATTTCGCTCACAACCGTATAAAAAGTACCCGCTAAAATCATTGCTTCAATTTTTTTAACCCGATGGTAAAATCCGAATTCAGGTGTGGTATATGGTGGGTAATCCCAATCGTATCCGGCATTCCATCAGCATAGTTTTCCATAATAGCCACTACTACCGCTTTTCTTTTTGAAGCCCGCTCCAGCCGTACGAGCCGGTGGCAGGCACTGTCTGTAATATAATAATTATTGCCTTTGCGCTGCGGAAAACCATAATAAAACAATCCATCCTTTTTACGTACAAATTCTTTGCCTGCATCCAGGTGCTGCATGAGCAACAATTCAAAATCTTTCCGCAGGGTTGTAATCACTGCCTTTTTATCCATCTGGGGCATAATATAATACACTTTAAAAACGCCGGCAGCAGAAAATT
>JBDUAY010000201.1:0-9943 GCA_040004415.1 Bacteroidota bacterium
AGTATATTGTGCCTGTAATCCGTTTTGCGGAATTTTTTCCTGCAATAATTTTTTATATGCGCCACTCCGCATCCATGTATCAAAATCTGCGCTGGCAGTAATTTTTGTTTTTTCAATTTTCCTTTCTTCCGCAGCAATATTACTGTTGATGAACTGCAAAATTTTTTCTTTCTCGGTCGTTGGCAACAACAATGTTGGTGTTGGCATGGCATCATCCCACGAGATTTGTCCGGCTTCTTTTACATTGTTAAAGAAACTGAATAATTCATAATAATTTTTTTGTGAGATGGGATCAAATTTATGATCATGACATTTTGCGCAACCAACAGACAATCCCATAAACGCTTCACCAAAAGTATTGGTACGATCAATTACATATTCTGCCTGGTATTCTTCTTCTATAATACCACCTTCCATGTTTTGCTGATGATTGCGGTTAAACGCAGTAGCAATAATCATTTCTTTTGTTGGATGCGGCATTAAATCTCCTGCCAGTTGCCATTGTATAAAGGTTGAATAAGGAAGGTTTTTATTAAAGGCATCGATCACCCAATCGCGGTAAGGCGACATATCGCGAAGCCTGTCTACTGTATATCCATGAGAATCTGCAAATCGTGCAAGGTCCAGCCAATCAACTGCCATCTTCTCGCCATATTGTGGTATAGCAAGCAGGCGGTCAACCTGCTTTTCATAGGCACCAGGTGAGTTGTCGCGTAAAAAATTATCTGTTTCTTCAATGGTTGGTGCAAGCCCGGTAAGATCAAGTGATACACGGCGCAGCAATGTTTCTTTATCCGCTTCTGCTGAATGTTGTAATTTTTCTTCCTCCAGTTTACTAAAAATAAAATTATCAATTGGGTTAATGATGGCTGCCTCTTTGTCAACTTTTGGTGGTGCAATTTTTGTTGGCTTCACAAATGCCCAATGTGGTTTATATACGGCACCGTCTTCGATCCATTTTATCAGTATTGCTTTTTCTTTTGCAGTCAAACTCAGGTGTGATTTCGGTTCCGGCATCATGTATTCCGGATCAGCAGATATAATACGGTGAAAAAATTCACTCCCATCCAGGTTTCCTGGTTTAATTGCAAATTTTCCAGGGTTTTCAGGAAGTTCCGCAAACGCAGACGAATCCATATCCAGCCTTAAGCCCGCTTTTTGTTTAGCCTTATCGGGCCCATGACACGAAAAACATTTATCGGCCAGTACTGGTTTTACATGAATGTTATAATCTAATGTTGGTGGTAATTCTCTATAGGCAAGCGCTACGTCTTTGGGCAGATCCGGCGAGCAGGAAACAAGAAATCCGGCAGCCATCAGCAAAAACAAAAGTTGTAAGCAGCGCATGAAACGGTAGTTTAACTAACAGTTGCTTAAAAGTAAGAAATATTATAGTGAACAGCATATAAAAACAATCATATCAATTTTTTTCAACTTCGCTTTGCTCTAAAAAAATCGAACACGGATTGAACGGATCTAAAAGGATTCCTTTAAGTAGTCGCAGAAATATTTCCGTTCACTTATCTGTGCTAATCCGTTCAATCTGTGCCATCCGTGTTCCATTGCAATCTTCTTGCGCAAGCAAGTAATCGCTATAAATATTTTTTCAAAAATTTCAACCGTGTACTTGCTTGTTTTATCCATTCCCTCGCCATTAATTCATGTGCCGGTACCGTAGGATGAATTCCGTCCCATATCCAGTATTCTACCGGCGCTTTCGTAATGGCCTTATCAAATACCGAGGGATAATCAACGAGCACCGCATTAAATTCCTCCGCCAGTTTTTTAACTTTTTCGGCTCTTTGCAAAGTGGCGTCTTTCCACAAATCCCAGTTTTCTTTTCTTTTACCTACGGGATATACAAAGGGCAGACCAAGCACAAAAACAATATCAGGCTCAATGGCTTTTACATCCTGCAATAATACACGGTATACTGTTTCAAAATCATCAGCACTTTGCGCAGTAGGTTTATTTTCTACAGCGGCGGCCGCATCATTGATTCCAATTAATATACTTAATACGCCGGGTTTAATGTCTAACGTGTCAGCCTGCCAGCGTTTTTGTAAATCAATAATCGTATTGCCACTCACACCACGATTGTAAAAACTGTAACCCGCTGCTGGAAAATCTGCCCCTACCCGGCTGGCAATTGAAAATGCATACCCATGGCCCATGATATGATTTGGATCCATATTCCTGCCACGGTTTCCATCTGTAATAGAATCCCCCTGGAACAAAAAAACTACATCACGCGCACTGAAAGTTTCTTCATATGCATATTGCTTTTCGTTGGCAAATAAAGATGATGGCGATAAGGCTGTCGCCACACCAGCCCATGCTGAAGATGCAAGAAAATTTCGCCTGGTAGATTTGTGCATGGTATTTTAAATTGTTCAGTTGGAAATTGTAAACTACCTGCGGAGAAGTGAAAGTTTAATTTCCCCGGAACGCCGCTAAACGGTCGTTTCAATCAGCAACGCCATTTATACTGTATTTCCATTTACCGGTTTTTACATCCAGTATCCATGGCCTCGGTGCTGGCAACCATAATTTTCCATCTCCTATTTCAAGCGGCATCCACAAGTAACGTGAGTCCCATTGTGTCCGCGGTCGCCAGATATCACCCATAAAAATAATGGTGGTTGATGCTGTACCGTTAACTTTTATCATCATCGTAGACTGGGCACCGTACGTATTTACTGCCGGTGGTGCGATGTCTTTAAATTCACTCCATGGTCCTTCCAGTGATGTCGCAGTTGCATATTTATTGGGGTTTGCTTTCCAACCAGTTAATGCTGAGCCAATCGCATAATACAAGCCGTTGTAATGAACAATAGCCCCTCCTTCCATATGTTCTTTTACCAGGCACATTTCCTTTTCAACACTCATGTAATCATCAGAAAGTTTGGCAATTCTAAAACCGAAGGGCCGGTCTTCAAAAACCAGGTACGCAGTTCCGTCGTCATCAATAAACTGACCTATATCGCGGCTTTCATGATCCAGCGGGCGAAACATCTTTACATACGAAAAATTTCCATCGGGTCTGTCACTAACGGCAATGGCTACACTAGCTATTTTATAGCTGGCATTATCGATATGCAGGTACATCACATATTTATTCGTTTTCAGATTGTGATAAACTTTGGGCCTTTCCAGTACCCAATGTCTCCCAAGATTTTCCGGATCAGAAAGTTTTAAAACGTCGCCGGCTGATGTCCAGTTGGTAAGATCTTTTGATGTATAGCAACTCACATAACGCATGTTCGAATCCAGCCCTTGTGCACGTTCTTCACCATACCAGTAATAAGTATCCTTTACCTTAATAATTCCCCCGCCATGCGCCTGAACATGATGCCCGTTATTATCCGGCCAGGTTTCTCCCGGCTTAATGGCCGTTATTTTACCGGCTGTTATTTTTTTGCCGGCGGAGCAGCTTACCAGGCAAAACAAAGTCACACAAAAAAATACAAATGATGCAATTTTCTTCATAATAATATTTTCAAAATGAAAAGTAAATATAAAGGCCCGCATGGATGTAAAAAACTGATTAAAATTTCACATCATTATTTACGGCTGCAGTAGTCTATCTACCTGCTTACCGATATCTGCTGATTTCAATTTTGCTTCCATCATTGACAACCCCACGTTCATTCCCGGCCGCGTGTGGCGCGTCTCTGTTAACCAAGCATCTTTCATAAAATTTTGTCTCGCCTCTATCAGTTTCAAAATTTCCTTTCCATTCTTATGGCCTTTTATCACTCCGTTTATACCATTATAAGAAATAACTTTTTTTTCATCAAGGTAAAGCAATAGTTGCTTTGCCATCAGCCAATGCCCTGGTTCACCGGGATGCACGCCATCGTTTGCCAGGGCAAAACCATCTATTCCAAAATGGGCATCTATTTTACGGTGAGCTTCCAAATATTTTTTCATGGGATAATGGATATCTGCAACTTCCCATGCTGCATTTTTTCTTTGATTTATCAACCAGTCTGCATATTTATTAAGTACATTGGCGTAGCCGCTATCTGAACCGCGCATTTCATCATATACCGGCGGAGTGAGAAATATAATTCTTGCACCTGTGATAGTAAGTGTATCGTGCAGCCAGTTCATCCCATTTTTATATTTTTGAAAACGATCCTTATCAAATGGCAGGTAGATTCCATCGTTCATTCCATAACAGGCGAAAATAAGATCGGGTTTT
Source organism: Bacteroidota bacterium (assembly GCA_040004415.1). Lineage (GTDB taxonomy): Bacteria > Bacteroidota > Bacteroidia > Chitinophagales > Chitinophagaceae > JACMLD01. Next base: position 4,208 of record JBDUAY010000201.1, read on the forward strand.
ATTTCATTCAGTATTCTATGCAGTCGCTCGTGAAGATCAGGACGTGGAAATTTTCCGCCTGCATGGCCGGCCTCAGAAAGGCCTGAAACAGTTTCACTGGGCAGCCCCAAATTAATAAACGTGATTTTATGTTCCGGGTGCCAGATAGTATAACATGCTTCTACATCCGTAATATAATTGCCTGCGTATGTTATGCTGTTACCAAGAAACAATACAGTATGAACATTTGTACCAACAGGTTGTGCTATGGCATGTAAAAATATAAGTAAGACCGCAGCAAGAGAAAAAGCAGATTTTTTCATGGCGTAATTTAAATCATGAAAGATAGGCAAAATTGCATGTACAATTCTGCGTTACGCCTTAGACAAATCAGGGAAGTGTGTTATTTTCAAGCAGCAAAAAAAGGCCGGAGAATAAATTCTCCGGCCTTTGATCGTAATAAATACTTTACCACCTTCTGAAACAATAATCTAATTTATTACAATTATTTTGATGCGTCGCGCAAAGCCTTCACCCTGTCATGCGATGCTCTCAAAATTTGTTTTTGTGCTTCCAGCATAGTGCGGATATATCCGGGAACATTATTTTCTGACAGTGCATCTTTATAAGCACTTTGTGCAGCATCTTCTCCGCGTTCGCAGTTGGCTAATACCGTGTGCCTGTCGTGACCTGTAAAAACCGCTTTTACATCCATCCATGCACGGTATAATTTACCACTGGCTGTAGTACCAGCTTCAAATTCTCCGCCCAATGCCTGTACTTCGCCTGCCAGGTCAACTCTTATTTTACGGCTTTCATCGATCATAGAAGTAAAAAGCGCCTTTAAATCTGCGTCCTCTGCTTTTGTTTCTTCAAGGGCCCTTTCATAACCAACAATCCTGTCATTATTAATAGTAACAAGATCATTCAGCACTTCAATGGTTTCTTTAGACGTCGTTGTTGTTGTTTGCATAAAAAAAAATTTAATTAATTTATAGAAATTTTTCGCTGATATTTCTAGATATTGCAATTTGTATGCTGAATACAGAACAGGCTAAAAATCCGCAGAACGATTGGTTTATTGTTGCTATATTTCCCCAAATGAAGAATTTATTTATCATTTGAAATTTTATCACTTTCCTTGTGCAGAAATAGTAAAATGCGAAGACCTTTCCCGCCAAACAAAATAAAAAACATTGAAAGGGTATTGTTTGAATTGTGGCGGTGATCCCGCCAGGAAACATAAACAATAGTTTCTTAATTTCATACTTATGCAAGAAAACCTGCTGCTTATTTTATCGTTGCTTTTTCTCACATCAATGCTCTCCATGCTGAGTGTCAGGTTGCGCATTTCTTACCCAATTTTTTTAGTTATTGCAGGATTGATCATCGGTTTTATACCTGCAATACCCGATATCAGGTTGCAACCCGATCTTGTCTTTCTTATTTTTCTTCCGCCATTGTTATACGCCGCCGCATGGAATACATCCTGGAAAGATTTCTGGATGTTTAAGAGACCCATCGTTATGCTGGCAGTTGGCCTGGTTATTTTTACCTCTGCCGGAGTGGCTTTTACCGCACATTTTATGATACCCGATTTCCCGCTTGCATTGGGTTTTTTATTGGGTGGAATTATTTCGCCGCCGGATGCAGTTGCCGCGGCCTCGGTATTGCAAAGCGTAAGTATGCCCAAAAGGGTACTCACTATATTGGAAGGCGAAAGCCTGATCAATGATGCATCTTCTTTGATTGTTTTTCGCGTAGCCCTGGCGGCTGTATTTACCGGGCAATTCTTTTTTTGGAAAACAACAGGCGATTTTTTTATGGTGGCCATTATTGGTATTCTGATTGGCGTTGCTATAGCTAATATCTTTTACGCTGTTCATAAATTTTTGCCCACAACCGGAAGCATAGATACTGCGCTCAGCATTATTTCTCCTTATATAATGTATATCACTGCAGAACATTTTCATTATTCAGGTGTGATGGCCGTGGTAAGTGGTGGCTTGTTTCTCAGTTTCCGTTCAAACGAAATTTTTTCTTATAATTCACGTATACAGGTTTATTCGTTTTGGCAAACGCTTACATTTCTTTTAAACGGGCTTGTATTTATTTTGATCGGACTACAACTGCCTGCTATCATAACAGGGCTCGGGCAATATTCCATTGGGGATTCAATTCTGTATGCTGTTGTTATTAGTCTTGTTACCATTATCATCCGCATTATCTGGATGTACCCGGGTGCCTACTTGCCAAGAATATTGTCGAAAAAAATAAGGCTGCGCGAAAAACGGCCATCATGGCAAGGAGTGTTTATAATCGCGTGGAGTGGTATGCGCGGCGTTGTCTCGCTGGCATCTGCACTTGCGGTTCCTTTAACACTTTCAGATGGCAAACATTTCCCACACCGCAATCTTATTTTATTTATTACGTTTATTGTCATTTTATTTACTTTGGTGTTGCAGGGATTAAGTCTTCCGTTGGTGATACGCTGGCTGGGTGTTAAAGATGATGAAGCCGGCAACGCTGAAGAAGAAGAACTTGCCGTTCGACTTCGCCTGGCAACTGCTGCATTGGATTATATGCAAAGCGAACATGGAGATGACCTGGGCGATATAGATGCATTCCGCAGGTTGAAAGAAAGGTACGAACGTATGATTGAAATTACTAACAGAAGATTACTGAAAGAAGAAGATACGGTTGCCGCTGCCAGTTTCTTACCGACATACCGGAAGATGCTAATTGAGATTGTATCCGTGCGAAGAACAGAGATACAAAAAATACGTCACGAAAATGTATATTCAGAAGAATTATTAAGAAACAAAGAATGGGAACTTGATTTGGAAGAAGCAAGATTGATGGAATCCTGAGTCTTCCATTCACCGTGTGCACTACAACTATATAAACGCTCAAACAATTAAAATGCAAATAGTACTTGAACCGGTTGCTATCGTAAAAAATTCACGCAAAGATCCCATAGATGATCATTGGGGAAGCATCATTTCAGAAATTGAACTGGCAGAATATATACCGGCCGAAGCGTTTAATAATATCACAGGTTTCTCTCACCTTGAAATCATTTATTATTTCGATAAAGTTAAAACTTCGGATATTGTTTTTAGCGGGCATCCACGAGGTAAAATCAATTACCCAAAAGTTGGCATATTTGGACAGCGAAAAAAAGACAGGCCAAACACATTGGGGCTTTGCACCGTAGAATTATTATCACACAACCATAAAACAATTACTGTAAAATACCTGGATGCAATTGATGGGACGCCTGTATTGGATATAAAACCTGTATTCCGGGAATTTGGCCCGCAAGAAATCATCAAACAACCGTTATGGGTAACCGATCTCAGCAGTGTTACTGGTAGTTTCAACATACGCTAATGGTTTTCTCTTATCACTCAAAAAGAATATGTATGCTCAATATATTAATACATATAATGTTCAAACTACAATAGCATTTCTTTAACAATTGTGCCGAATTCACTAAAAGATTTGATAAAAATCTTCCACAACTAAATTAAAAAGAAATTAATATTATCGAGAAACCGATTGCAACAAATTTTTATATATATCAGGCACGATAATTTCACGTTATAAAAAATTGAAATCAAAACCTGAAGTATGAAAGCGTTTATGAAATCTATTGAAATTAATTTTCGGTATTGGGGAGATGTGATTAAAGCAAATGTGTTCCAGGAAGAAGATTACCGGGGTGTAGTTTATCCGGTTAAATTGAATGGTTATTATTTTTTCACTATACGGTACACGGAGAAAAATGAATGGACGGTATTGAAAGAAAATGATGGAATCACTCCTGAAATTGACAAAGAATTACTGAATAGGATTTTGAAGCCTCTCGAGACTAAATTACATTACGCCGCTTAACATTTACTTCCGTTTTATAAATTATTCGCTGCAAAGAGATATAACTCCTCCGGGACTATATCTTTTTGCAGTTTTTTTTCGTCCTATCAATACAATACATTCATTTTAAAGGCTTAAAATGGTATTTGCCTTAAAAGCTAAAGACCTTATTTTTGCGGAACAATGACACAATTAAAGGATTTGGCTACGCAATTGGATGGCGAATTTTATGATGACACCACGATGCGTATCTTATACGCAACAGATGCCTCCGCTTACCGGGAAATGCCCTTGGCAGTAGCCATTCCAAAATCAGTTTCAGATATACACACCTTAATCAATTTTGCACGTCAACACAAAACTTCATTAATACCCAGAACCGCCGGAACTTCCCTTGCGGGCCAGGTGGTGGGTAATGGTATTATTGTAGATGTTTCTAAATATTTTACGCAGATAATAGAGCTCAATATAGAAGAAAATTGGGTTCGTGTACAGCCCGGCGTTATACGTGATGAGCTGAATATGTTTTTGAAACCGCACGGGCTTTTCTTTGGACCAGAAACATCTACCGCCAACCGGGCGATGATCGGCGGCATGGTAGGCAATAACTCCTGCGGTTCCAACTCTGTTGTTTACCGCAGTACCCGGGAACATGTGCTGGAAGTAAAAGCGCTGCTAAGCGATGGAAGTGAGACTGAATTCAAAACACTCAATATTGATCAGTTCCATGATAAATGTGAAGGCAGTACGCTGGAAGCAAATATTTATAAAAAAGTACGCAGCATTTTAGGCAATTACAATAACCAGGAAGAAATAAGAAAACAGTTTCCGAAAAAAAGTGTTGAGCGAAGAAATACGGGGTATGCGGTAGACATATTGCTGGAGACTGCGCCATTTACAGCAGGCGAAACAGATTTCAATTTTTGTAAACTACTAGCCGGATCAGAAGGTACGCTTGCGTTTATTACTGAAATAAAATTGAACCTGGTTCCGTTGCCACCAAAAGAAATTGGGTTGCTGTGTGTACATTTCAACAGCATTGATGAAGCGTTGCGGGCCAACCTGGTTGCACTTCCATATAAGCCCAGCGCAAGTGAACTGATCGATCATTTTATACTTGAATGTACCAAAGAAAATAAAGAGCAACTTAAAAATCGTTTTTTTGTGCAGGGCGATCCTGGCGCAATACTGGTGATTGAATTTGCCAGATCGAACCGTGCCGATATTATTGCAATTGCAAAACAGTTGGAAGCTGATATGCGTGCCGCAAACCTTGGTTATCATTTTCCATTGTTATTTGGTGATGATACAAAAAAGATCTGGTCGCTTAGAAAAGCCGGCTTGGGCCTGTTAAGCAATTTACCTGGAGACAATAAAGCAGTGCCTGTTGTTGAAGATACCGCTGTAGATGTGTATGATCTTCCGGCCTATATCCGTGATTTTAATGAAATTCTGACAAAGTACAATCTCCATTCGGTACATTATGCCCATGCAGGCTCGGGTGAAATTCATCTGAGGCCCATCATCAATCTAAAAACAAAAGAGGGCAATCAATTATTTCGCGTTATCGCGGAAGAAATTGCGACGCTCGTAAAAAAATACAATGGCTCTTTAAGTGGCGAGCATGGCGATGGCAGGCTTCGTGGCGAGTTTATCAAAAAAATGGTGGGCGAAAAAAATTATGCGTTACTGAAAGAAATAAAACAAACCTGGGATCCGGAAAATATTTTCAACCCGAATAAGATTGTTGACACGCCTTCGATGAATACGATGCTGCGTTACACACCGGGGCAACAAACGCCGGCATTCAATACGATATTCCGGTTTCATAACCAGGATGTGTTGCAGCATGCGGAACAATGCAATGGCTCAGGCGATTGC
>JBDUAY010000611.1:0-2958 GCA_040004415.1 Bacteroidota bacterium
GATCGCCGGTCATTGGTGCAGCGGCACAATGTGATAAATACAAATGCAGATTCGTTGTCTTCTCTTTCTGTTGGTAATGGGCATTTTGCCTTTACAGTGGATGTTACGGGATTGCAATCTTTTCCCAATGCATATGCAAAGGGAATTCCACTCGGTACGGAAGCTGAGTGGGGCTGGCACAGTTTTCCAGATACGGCCGGATATTCAATTGATGAAACATTAAAAACGTATCATATCAATGGGCGGGATATTCCATATTCGGTACAGTTAAAAGAACCGGAGAGAAAAAAAAATGCTGTCAATTGGCTGAGACAAAATCCGCACCGGCTGCAATTGGGGAATATTGGCATGGAGATTACAAAAAAAGATGGAACCATTACAACAATTAATGATATCCAAAAGATTAAGCAGGAACTGAATGTATGGACGGGTGAGATTCATTCGGTATTTATGGTTGAAAATATTCCGGTTGACGTTATAACCTATTGTCACCAGGGCCAGGATGCCATCGCTGTAAAAATTATTTCGCCGTTATTAAAAGAAAAAAGACTTAGACTGAGAATACGGCTTCCCTACCCAACCGGTGAATTTGGAGATGATGGAAATTATTTTACAAAAGAGGATAAGCACAGTTCTGTAATAATTGCTCAAAACAATCATTCAGCTTTGCTGAAACATGTGCTGGATGCAACGAGCTATTATATTGCTGCAAAATGGAATGGTTCAGCCCTCATACAAGAAAAAAGCAAGCATTATTTTATTGTTGAACCCGCTTCCGCAGACAGCTTTAAATTCTCCATTCGCTTCGATCAAAATAAAAATGCATTAACGGTTCCTTCATTTGCTGCAACGATGCAAAATAGTAAACAGCAGTGGCGGAAATTTTGGTTGAGTGGCGGCGCGGTAGATTTTTCTGGCAGTACAGATAAACGCGCATCCGAACTGGAAAGAAGAATTGTATTGAGTCAATACCTTACTAAGATTCAATGTGCCGGTATCTATCCGCCGCAAGAAACGGGCTTAACCTATAACAGCTGGTATGGCAAGCCCCATCTTGAAATGCATTGGTGGCATGGTATTCATTTTTCATTGTGGGGCAGAAATGGTTTGCTGGAACAAAGCTTAAGCTGGTATAAAAAAGTATACGGTGAAGCAAAAAGGATTGCCTTGCGGCAAGGATTTGAGGGTGTGCGCTGGCAAAAGATGACAGATCCGGCAGGAGACGAAAGTCCGTCTTCTATAGGTGCATTTTTAATATGGCAGCAGCCACATTTCATTTATTTTTCAGAATTGTGCTATCGCGAACATAAAGATGAAAAAACTTTGCAGCGGTATAAAGATTTGGTTTTTGCTACGGCAGATTTTATGGCGTCTTATGCTTATTATGATCCCGCAAAGAAAAAATATATTTTAGGCAAAGGTCTTATTCCCGCGCAGGAAAGATTTAAGGCGGAAGAAACATTTAACCCAGCGTATGAATTGGTTTACTGGCAATGGGCATTAAAGGTTGCGCAACAATGGAGAACGCGTCTGCACCTTCCGCGGAATAAAAAATGGGATGATGTAATTGAGCGACTATCACCACTTGTTATTCAAGATAATAAATATCTTTTCACAGAAAGCGGAACAGATTCTTACACAAATCCTGATTACAGGACAGATCATCCGTCTGTATTGGGCGCATTAGGTATGATGCCGAATACCGGAATGGTTGATACATCTGTTATGCACAATACATTTAGCTGGATATGGGAGAACTGGACCTGGAAAAAAACATGGGGTTGGGATTTTCCGATGACTGCTATGACGGCCACGCGGCTGGGTTTGCCGGAAAAAGCAATAGATGCCTTGCTAATGCAGGTGCAAACGAATACATACTTACCCAACGGACACAATTACCAGGATGATCGCTTGCGTTTATATCTTCCGGGTAATGGCGGTTTGCTGGCTGCTGTTGCCATAATGTGCGCTGGTTATGATGGTTGCGCAATTGCGGAGCCGGGTATTCCAAAAAATGGTTCCTGGAAAGTGAGATGGGAAGGCTTGAAAAAAATGCCGTAATAATTTTATATACCCACAGCATGTTCATAATTATGCTACCATGATCTTTTCTATGGTCTCTCCGCAGACGTTTTTCCATTCGTGATTACAATATTCATGTAATAGCTGGAAGACGCTGCGGTGCGGAGAAATAAGTTGCTTTCATGCGCCACAGGGGTCCTCAAATAATTTGTTTTTTATTGTATGTTTTTATTTGAGAGACCCTGCGGGAATTTTCGAAAATTTCAGGCAGTGATGTTATATCGCGCTTGCGGGAAGAAAATAGGAGAAAGTAAGCAATTTTTAAAAACGCCGAACTGATAATTCTTTAAATTTCCGGGAACGATTGCGTAAATAGTCTGCCTGCATCAGCATGGAACGGGATGGCTGATGTTTTATGGTTTTTTACATTTAGCCATCGATTGTAAAATATTTGCCAGATGAACATCTTCTCACTGCTTTCTCTCAGGTGCAGTTTTTCTTTGACTCACTTACCCGAAATATTTTTTTATTTCCTTCCTGGATTATTGTTGCAGTTACCAGCTAATCACACTCACCAGTTATTGTATGGTACAAACGAGCTACCTCCAGGCTAGTACCGGGTATTATTATTTACAACTATTCAACACGACCAAAAACAACGCATATGAAAAAAACGCTTATTTTATTTTTAATGGCATCACTGCTTGTGCCAGTCAGCATGTTTTCTCAAAATATACAGGTAAAAGGCAGGATAATGGATGAAACAACCAGCCAGGGACTGCCAAATGTTTCTGTAACACTGGTTGGATCAAACCAGGGAACAAACACAGATCAGGCCGGTAATTTTTCGCTTCTTATTCCCCCGGCTTCATCAAAAGGACAGTTAAAAATAAGTTCTGTTGGCTATGCCGATCAAACAATCGCTTTAACCAAAGG
>JBDUAY010000202.1:0-9880 GCA_040004415.1 Bacteroidota bacterium
GGCTTGTAATATTTCTGCATAAACTGTTTTTTATTATCGTGGTATTCAGAAACAGCGCCTATCATACTTAAAAACTTAATGTAGTACCAGGCAAAATCAACCTGGTGACGTAAAAAACCAGAGCGCGCACTTTTGGGATACAGATGATGATTATTGTGCCATTCTCCCGCTACAAAGCCGGGCCAAAGCTGGTTGATGGACATATCCTTCCTGTTATAATCTGTGCCGTCCTGTCGCTTATCTTTTCCTTTTCCATGACCTTCATAATTAAATGTACGTACGCCCACCGCCCAAACACCTGCTGCGCCAAACAAGGCGCAGACCAATCCCGGGCCGCCGATTACATAAAATATAAAAAACCAAAAACACCAGTTTAAAAGAACCCCGGCAATTGTTCTGAACGGATTTGCCAAAGAACTCCAATGTTTGTATTGCGCATAACTATTTGACACCTGCCCGGTATGTTTCATGAGGCTAACGCAACGGTTGTAGCTTTGCGCATCCATGGTTCTTGATATTGGCTGGTGGTTGACATCGGCTAAAAAGCAATACAAGAAACCGCCGGTAGCATTGTATGGATCGCCCGGTTCATCAGATTTTGCATGATGAACATGATGCGAAATCACATAAATTTCTTCAGGAATTATTTTAAGGGTAATGTTTTGCGTGACAAATCTCCAGAAATGATTGGTGAATTTAAAGGCCCTGTGCGTACAATAGCGGTGGTACCAAACGGTACCATGAGATCCCATAATAACCATGCTGTAAACAAATGCAACCAATAACAACTTAAGGCTAAAATATTTAAAAATAAAAAATGATAAGAAAACACCCAGGACTGCCACCATCATCCAACTGGTAAAGGAAAGCCAGTTTCTTTTATCTTTAAAAATGTTTAACCGCGAAAAAAACTCCCGGAATATCCTGGCAGGACCCGGCTTGGACAAATTGCCATCTGCATCTTTCCAACCGTAGGAAGGCGGCTCTAAAACATTGTCAATAAATGCCATTAAGTAAGATTAAATTGTTAACAACGACGTTAACCGCCATAAGATAGGCATAATATTGTATTTTATACCAATCTTGAAAAGAAATAGGCCGCTGCATAAATGACAAACTACCTAAATGCTGCTATATTGTGCTGATACTGCCACTAATACAGAATATGTTAAAAAGCATTGTTTAACTATGGGTATAAAATAATCTGTATTTCCCGGATAAGCCGATCAAAAAAAGCAGCCATTTTATGATTGCTTTTGTTAATAATTCGCCGCTGATCTTTTTCAACAGATTTATAGAAACCAACCGCCACACTGGTTACTCATCTACTTTCCGTCCTTCAAGAACCCGTTGTGTTTTTTGTAATTTATCTGCTTCGCTTTTTCTTACTACAAGCCTTACATCGCCTGCGTTGTAACAGGAAGCACACTGAACTTTATATGTTTTATTGTCGTAGGTAACATCTGCCATGCCACCACTCCAGTTACGTGCGTATAAGGTAAAATATGAATCATTCAAACCACCCGGACCGAACTCAACATTGTTATTTTGCACCTCAAAACTAACCATCAGCCTGTCGCCATTAACGCCTACCACCACACCTGGCGTATTTCTCGGAATAATCACTTCATTAATGTACTGACCGTTTTCAAATAAAATTACACCCGATTTAATTTCACTTTTTTGTGTGCCCAGCGATCTGCGCAAAACAAGTCTTTGGTCTACAAAAAACTGCACCTTTTTTATATCAAGCTGATTGTTTTCAATCCTCTTTTTCAAATCCTTTGTAAAAGGAATGTAGGAAGTATCCTTCATTGACTTCGCAACGGAAGCATGCCTGCTGCAACCACAGCTAAACAAGATAATTACCAGTGAGCTTATCATTAAAGAAATAAAAATCTTTTTCATAGCGTTTGTATATCTGTTAAAAACTATTAACGATGCACAAATTTATAATAATAACCCAAACTTCAAAAGCATGAAATGTTAAGAATAACCTGCTTATTGTTATTGATTTGTTTATGAAAGGACCAAATTGGAAGGATAGAATTATTATACCCCTATTAATTGCTGCAAAGGGTGCATTATGTTCTGGCGACTATCTTTATTATAATCATTGTAGTAAGTATGCTTGCTGTCAAAACAGTTAAAATAAAAATGAAAAAACTTAATACGGTCAGCAAGATTGCTTTTATTTTTGGCAACTTGTTAAAAAATTGAATATATCCCCATCCCAATAAAATAAAATCAAGGAATCCAAGAATCCCCCTCGCCGTTTCAAATGATGGTGATCCCGTATAATGATACACCAATGGAAACGCAACTATATGAAGAATGATACGTTGCCCGGCCAGAAAAGTATTTAGTACCAGGTGCTCCGTAAAATTATATTCTTGCTTTTTAAATGCTAAAAAACTTCCTGTAGTGTAAAATGGTAGTGTTAAAAGCGTAGCCCATGAATAGTGCGCCCCTATCCATTCGTTTATTTTTTCTACAACATCCTTTACTTCGCCCTCTCCTGCAATATTAACTTCATACACAGAACTTAGATGATAATTATGATACAGCAGCCCATAAAGCGTTGCCAGGATAACTACAAAGGATACGGGTTTAAAATACCGCACGCGTTTGCCTTCAATAAATTCACGGATAGCATGACCCGGCCTGGTAAAAAGTTGCTTCGCGGTATATAAAATCCCACTATCAAAATGAAAAAGGCCATGTTGAATGTCATGCCATACAAAATGCATGTTCATTTTGTGCGTGTCAGCAGATTGGCCGCAATAATTGCAATAATGTCCTTCAAAATGTTGGCTACAATTTTTGCAGGTGATGATCATCTTGTAAAATACAAATAATTTATAACACAGCGCCGCGCGTTGTCATTCCTTTACTTTATTCAAAAAAACAGGAATCGCGTTATGCGACCCTGCCTCGTTACTCAGCGTAAGATTTGTTATCAAATTAAATAAAGATGCCACCAGAAACCTCAATACGCCGGGCATTGATCCACATTGCGTCTTCGGTGCAGAGAAAAGCAACTACACCGCCAATATCATTTGGCAACTGGAGTTACAATTTTTGTAAACCCATACTAAAGTTATAACCTGTCTGTTTTATAAGTTCAATCACAATTTTTGCAGTTTCTTTTCAATGGTTTGCTTATCGGTATTTGTTTTGGCAAGCAAAAGCGCTTTTTCAAAATTCATTTTTGCGGTAGCATTATCAATATCTGTGTAGAGTTCCCCCAGCAGCGTAAAGTAAAAATGATTGCCTGATAAATGCAGGCTTTCCGCTTCAATAATGGCAGTCCTTTTTCCATTTGCTTTTGCAAGTGCATACGTTCTGTTAAGTGCAGCAATGGGTGAATATTCAATTTGTAACAAATGATTGTAAAGCTGTAAAATATTTTCCCATTTTTCTACCGTATCTGTTTTGATGGTATGCCAGTATGCAATACTTGCTTCTACATGATATTTAGAAATTTTATTTCCTGTTGATGCCGCATGCAAAAAATAAACACCTTTTGCTATTAATTCATCATTCCATAATTTTTCATCCTGGTCCTGGTATAAAACAATCGCTCCGTTGTCAGTTTTCCGTGCTTCAAATCTTGAAGCGTGAAAACACATTAATGCAAGCAATGCATTTACAGCAGGCTGATTTGTTTGCTTATTTTCGATGAGCAGATAATTGAGGCGCATTGCCTCGAGACAAAGATCATTACGCAATATAGTATCGCGGCTTTCGGAATAATATCCTTCGTTGAAAAGTAAGTATAAAGTTGTAAGAACAGTTTCCAGCCTTTTAACAATATCAGCTTCTGGTGGAAATTCAATTTTTACTTTTTCCAGCCGTAATTTTTCTTTTGCCCTGAAGAGTCGTTTGTTGATAGTCTCTTTATTTGTAAGAAAAGCATCCGCAATTTCATTTATACCAAATCCGCAAAGAATACGGAGCGCAAGTCCTGTTTGTGCTTCTGTTGAAATGGATGGGTGACAAACAGCAAACAACATTTGCAACTGGCTGTCGGTAATATTTTTATCTGATAAATCGATTTCAATTTCTTCGCTACCGGATGCAGCATGCTTTAGATCTGGTATAATTTTTTTCGCAAAAAGTTGATTGCGGCTGATATAATTCCGGGCCTTATTTTTTGCAACTGTATACAACCAGGCAACCGGGTTTTCGGGAATGCCTTTGTAACTCCAGGTTTCAAATGCCAGTAAAAAAGTGTCGCTTGCAATATCTTCAGCAATTTCAATATGAGCAATGCCTAAAAGCTTGCACAGAACGGCAGAAATTTTCCTGAATTCTGTTCTGAATAAATGCGGTATTTGTTCCTGTTCTTTCATAATAAGCAAAGCCGCTGTAAAAATACAGCGGCTTTTTATTTTTAGTGAATGCCATCACCTTTTGCAATTTTCCTGACTTCTACTGTATTGCCTTCGCCTTGTAAAACCGGGCATCCTTTTGCAAATTCTGCGGCTTCATCGGCAGAACCGGCCTTAACAATAATGTAGCCACCGATGGTTTCTTTAATGTCGCCAAATGGTCCATTGGTAACCGTGCCTTTATGCCCTACTACCCGGGCATCTGCAAATGGCAAACCATTTCCGCCAACAAATTTATTTTTCGCTGCGATGTCACCGATCCAGTCGCGGGTTTGCTTCATCCAAAATTCCATTTGTTCCGGCGAAGCCACTTTTAGGCCATCTTCGTGTCTGAAAATCAATATGAACTCGTCCATTTTTTTTGTTTAATGTTATTGAATATTTGAACTATCTATCAATAACAAGTGAGTTCAGTACAATTGGACATTGTACCAAATATTTTGTTGGGTACCAAAATATTAAAATTTAAGCAAAAAATATCAATGCCGGTGCCTGATGAGTTTAGAAATGCCTTTTAAGACATTTCAGGTTTTCCGTCGTTCTATGGCTGTAAAACAATACGTTTATCACGTGAAGAACGTGTTGCTGGTTTGATTGAATTAGTTATCAAAAAAATGAAGGAGCCATGATCGGATCAAAAAAAATCTTTGATCTCTGTCTCTAGTGCGCTACTTATTTTATATAAAGTAAGAATGGTAATATTTGTCTTTCCAGACTCAATTCTTGACATATTTGATTTCTCGAAATCACATTCCATTGCCAAATCCTTCTGGGAAATGTCTTTAGTAAGGCGCAATTCTTTAATTCTTGCGCCCAGACTGGTAAGGAACTCTGTTTCTGTCATAAAATTTATTGAAAATAAATATCAGTAAAATATGACTCATAACGGTTGTCTTATATGACATTTCGAATTGGTTCAAGTGATTATTTTTTACATACGGGCTATCCTATAACAACCGGTCACCGGAATATTTCAAAAACTGAATATAAAAGGCCGGAAGAATGACTGATTAGCCGTTAAACCTAATAAGCTATCAAAAAGCCATTAACAGTATTATTATCTGAAGACGGCAGTTCAGACGCAGAAATAATACAAAGGTTATTGCTGAAAGGCAAAATGCATTACGAATTCACCATTACTCCAAACAGAAAAAATTTTTAAAAGCACCTGACGAATTTTTACCTGGAATGATACCGCCGGATCATGCTATTCCGCAATTCAGTTCAAATGATGCTTTGCAGATTGCCCGGCAGCATACCGTAAACATTTTATTTATATTTGTAAACGGAGATGGGCCGTAAGAACTTGCGACTGAAATATTGAAACAGGGTGCACATGTTTTGAAGATCGTATGGATAGATTGCCGGCTGCAATCTATCCACCATAAAACAGCGCAAAGCCCTCAACGAAATAATTGATTACAAATATGCTTTGGATCAATCCTCAATTGTTGCTTTCCAGGTTTTGCCATCTGCGGTACCCGCTACAGTTTTAAATCTTGCCATAACATCATTTTTTAGTTTTGCCCCAGTTGTTTTCCATTTTCTGATATGACTTTTTTGAAACGGTTGATTTCTTTTCGCTGTTTGAGGTTCCTGCTTTTTTCTTTGCGTTGATATTATTGACTAAAGAATTTTTTACGCCCAACTTATTTTTTACAGGAGCTGAACGTTTCTTTGCAGCAGCTTTTTTTTGCAGTTGCCATAATTTCTCTTTCTGGGTAAGTAAACAAAATATATGCCCACGGATATTGTTTAAATTATATTTTCTTGTAATCAAAAAAATTAAACAGTGTTGGAGAATACTTCAACACATGTAAGACGATTACCGGTACTGAGAAAATTTTTTCACGAAATATAAACCAATGTAGCCTAGTCAGCAATGTATGTTTTGAGTACCATTACAGCAACTCCGCCGGGGCCAATCCTCTAATTTTTTTTATAAACAGGATGCTCCTGCCGGCAAAAGTTCTCAACTAAACAACATTGAAATATACATTTCAAATGACTTGATTGGGCAGGGAAACAGATAAAACAGTGAGGATAAGGTAGCTGATAATTTATGCTCTCTTTATTATTTTACTTTCATCCGCAAAATCAAAGCCATCTTCGCACCTTTGTTTTATAGCTGATGTATTCAGTGCCAAATCTGCGTTCAAGATATTTCTCTTCACATTTGATTATCCGTTCCTGAACAATCACCAGGAGCAAGGGAAACAAAATAATATTCCACCAATTTCCAATAAAGCAACTGACGCCTAAATAAATAAAGGCTAAACCAACGTACATGGGATTCCTGGTAATATTATAAATACCTCCGGTCTGCAGGGAGAACGCAGGTTTGATAAGAATCAGGGTATTCTTACTGTAGAAAAATTGCCGTAAACTCCTGAACAGAAAAAATACGGCGATCATAAAAAAAATAATACCGGTAATTTTTGTCAATTTAGTGCCAATCAATGAAGCATCAATTGGTATAAATTTTTGAACAAGTAACGCAGCTAAAAAAGTTACAACATAAATAAGTGGTGGCGGCGTATAAACACCGGGGCTATCTTTTTTATTTTCCATAATTAATTGTAGTTGGCTTTACGATGAAAGAAGGTAAAAGATAGCCTATTTGAGCGGTTATACCGGGATATATTGCCGGGAAACAAATAGTCTTCAGCTTGTACTGATCGATGGCTATGGTTCAACGTGAGCAGCCTGCTTGATATGAAAGGGTTGTTGTCTTTTTAATCCTTCAATTAACTGCCAGCAATTTTCCTGTTTGGAAAGAGAAATACAATGGTTTATGGCGCTACAACCGAGGCTACGGTAGTTTGGCTCGGGATCCCTGATAAAAAACTATCGTAACCTTTTGATTGTTGGTGAAAACACCAAGAATGGCGCCGATAAAAAAAGCTGCCTCAATATGAGACAGCTTTTATAAAATTAAAATGAAAATTTATTTACTACGCAAATTGTTTCCGGATAATGTTTAGCGCGCCGCCTGCTTTAAACCATTCTATCTGTTGTTCATTGTAGGTATGGTTGGCCTGCAGCACTTCTGATGTATCATCTGCATGGTGCAGGATAATGGCCAGCGATTTACCAGGTGTAAACTCAGCAAGTCCGAGAATATCAATGGTATCGTCTTCCTGAATTTTATCGTAATCCGTTTTTTCTGCAAACGTAAGACCCAGCATGCCCTGCTTCTTTAAATTAGTTTCATGGATACGTGCAAAAGATTTTACAAGTACCGCGCGAACGCCCAAATGACGGGGTTCCATAGCCGCATGTTCTCTTGAAGAACCTTCTCCATAATTCTCGTCACCTACTACAATCGTTCCAACGCCTGCGGCTTTGTACGCGCGCTGCGTGGCTGGTACGGGGCCATATTCGCCCGTTAGTTCGTTCTTTACCTTATCTGTTTTTTCATTGAAGAAGTTAACTGCTCCTATCAGCATATTGTTACTGATATTGTCCAGGTGCCCGCGGAATTTCAACCATGGACCAGCCATAGAAATATGATCCGTTGTACACTTGCCTTTTGCTTTTATGAGCAGTCTTAATCCTTTTAAATCCGTTCCTTCCCAGGCTGGAAATGGATCCAGCAACTGCAAACGTTTTGATGCCGGATCTACTTTTACTGAAACGCCACTACCATCTGCTGCGGGCGCCTGGAAACCAGGATCATCAACAGCAAAACCTTTTGGCGGCAACTCGTAACCAGTGGGCGCATCCAGCATAATTCTTTCGCCCTTATCATTTATTAATGTATCTGTTAACGGGTTAAAAGAAAGATCGCCTGCAATGGCCAACGCTGTTACCAGCTCCGGTGAACCTACAAACGCATAGGTATTTGGATTACCATCAGCGCGCTTGGCGAAGTTGCGGTTAAAAGAATGCACAATGGTATTCTTCTCGGCTTTCTCAGCCCCTACCCTATCCCACATACCGATACACGGCCCGCAGGCATTTGCAAAAACGGTCGCGCCAATTTTATCAAACACACTTAAAAATCCATCGCGCTCAATCGTAAAACGCACCTGCTCGCTACCGGGTGTAATGGTGAATTCGGATTTTAATTTCAACCCTTTTTCAGTTATCTGCCTTGCCAAACTTACAGAACGTGAAATATCTTCATAAGAAGAATTGGTGCAGCTTCCAATGAGACCTACTTCAATTTTTGTAGGCCATCCGTTGGCAGCAGCCGCTTCTTTCATTTTAGAAATCGGCGTAGCCAAATCTGGTGTAAAGGGTCCGTTTAAGTGCGGTTCCAGTTCAGAAAGGTTAATTTCAATTACCTGGTCGAAATAATCTGCCGGATTTGCGTATACTTCTGCATCGGCTGTTAAATGTTCTTTTATGCCATCAGCAAGCGCCGCAATTTCTGCACGGCCGGTTGCTGCAAGGTAACGGCTCATGCTTTCATCGTAACCAAAAGTGGAAGTGGTAGCACCAATCTCGGCACCCATATTACAAATGGTTCCTTTACCTGTACAACTCATACTGGTAGCACCTTCTCCAAAATATTCAACAACAGCACCGGTACCACCTTTTACAGTAAGAATACCGGCAACTTTTAAAATAACATCTTTAGGAGCTGTCCAGCCGTTTAATTTACCGGTTAATTTAATACCGATAAGTTTAGGAAATTTCAACTCCCACGGCAGGCCGGCCATTACGTCGCAGGCATCTGCGCCACCCACACCAATGGCAATCATACCCAGGCCACCGGCATTAACCGTGTGAGAATCAGTTCCAATCATCATTCCACCCGGAAAAGCATAGTTCTCCAAAACTACCTGGTGAATAATACCAGCGCCTGGTTTCCAGAAGCCGATGCCATATTTATTAGATACAGAAGCCAGGAAATCATATACTTCGCTGCTTTCGTGCACAGCCCTTTCCAAATCTACTTTACTTTCATCTTTGGCCACAATCAGGTGGTCACAATGCACCGTGCTGGGTACCGCCACTTTATTCCTGCCCGCCTGCATAAACTGCAATAATGCCATCTGCGCGGTTGCATCCTGCATCGCTACACGATCCGGCGCAAAATCCACATAACTTTTGCCTCTTTCGTGCGCTTCGGTAGCGTCTCCCTGCCAGAGGTGGGCATATAATATTTTTTCGGTGAGTGTTAAAGGGCGGCCAACAATTTTACGTGCTGCACTGATACGGCCTGCAAAACTGCCATACAGCTTTTTGATCATGTCCAGATCGAATACCATAGTTATTGTATTTAGTGTTAGATAACGGTTTTACAGGCTTTTAAGAAAGGGACAGTCCGGGGAGCCTGCAATAGCCGTTTAAAAGTGAAGCGAATTTACCAAAAAAAGGTTTGGGAATAAAATCTGTCTGGGGCTTTCGCCCAAAGAAGCAGTATTTCATGCAAAGACGCAAAAATGTAAAGATGCAAAGAAAAATTTCGCGCGGCGAACGTATCAGGAATTTCGCGGCGGGTGCAACGGGGAGGTGGGCGCAGCGGAACATTTTGC
>JBDUAY010000203.1:0-9875 GCA_040004415.1 Bacteroidota bacterium
GCGGATGCACCTGTGCTTTCAGCAATTGCAGCTCGGCCGTTATTTTTTCCTGTTGAGCTTGCAGGAATTCTCTTTGCTTCAATAACCACTGTTTCCCAAGCGACAAAGAAGAGAAACAAGCTGCAGTGGTTAACACGCACAGGAAACATTGCCATGCATACTCATCACCGTGCGGCATGGCCAGCAGATCTAACACAGGAGCCGATATATACCTGAGAAAATAAACGCTCAGGTACCACCCAACTGCAAGCCAGGAAATAATTGCGGCCAGGAATAGCAGGTATTTGCCTTGCAACAGCAGTTTTGGAAAGGCAATGTATGAAACAGGATAACTGAAGATGACAAAAACAGGAATCCAAAGTGCAATGCGAATAAAATTATCAGTGAATGTTGACGAAATCATTGACAGGAAAAAAGTCCATCCAAAAAGCCATAACAACCAAAACGAGACGTGCCGGAGTACACGGTATTTCGGGGAAAAAATAAACTCGTTTGTTTTGATCATATTCACGGCTGAAAGCTTTCCACAATTTAAGCAATTAGGCTTCATGATTGTTTCACCTGAGAACTAAAAAAGACAAACAACATTGAATTGCAGACAAACAACATTTTTCTTGTCCGAAAACCACAAAGCTGTTTTAACTGCTTTGTTGCCAGAAAACAATTCTGCTAAGCGATTAGAATTTTTAGCAGGCAAAACTGTTTCTATTTTGCTGTTAAATACGCAAAACAATGAAACAAAAAATCGTTTACGCAATGTTGTTGGTGGCAACTGCATTATTGTTTACTCTTTCGTGTAAGAAAGATTCAAACCAGGATACCAATGATCATCTGGAACAAACCAAAACTTATTCTTCAGATGTAGTAAAAAAATGGCTGGGTGTTCAATTGCCGCTCTTGTATTCTCCACCTGCTTCTTATGGCGTTAACGCTGGCAGGTATATGGCTTATTGTGGCGTAGCTGTATATGAAGCTGTGGTGCCCGGCATGCCCAATTATCAAAGCCTCTATGGCCAACTGAACGAAATGCCGCAAATGCCGCAAACGGAACCAGGTAAAGCCTATCATTGGCCAACCTGTGCCAATGCCGCTTTGGCTGAAATGACGAGGAAGCTTTTTACTTTCACTACCGCAACGAATGATGCGGTGCAGAAACTTGAAGATTCATTAAATGGAGCCTATCAAACACAAATCGGTGACACTGCTATCTTTCAACGGTCAAAAGCATTTGGAAAAGCTGTCGCCCAAAAAGTCTTTGACTGGTCTGCTGCAGATCATCCGTGGTCTGCCAAAGCACCTTTGATACTGACCAACAACAGCCCGGGTCTTTGGTGGCCGGAAAACAATAACCCCACCATTGCTAATGGTCTTGCTTATTGGGGTGATACCCGAACCATGGTTGCAGGTAGCATTGAAAATGTAACCGCAACGCCTTATGTGTACAATGATGCAGATCCAACTTCTGCTTATTACAAGGATTTTAAAGAAATTTATGATCTCTCTAAAAACCTGACCTATGATCAAAAGCGCCTGGCCAAATATTATGATGATCCGGCTGTGAATGGTTACCCTTCAGGAGCAAGTTACATTCCTGTATTCAAACAAATTCTGGAACAACAAAATCCCGCACTCGATATTGCCGCATATGCTTATGCCAAAACTGGTATGAGCCTCTTTGATGCCACTATTGGTTCCATGAAAGCAAAATTCCATTTCATGCAGGAAAGACCATTTCAGTTTATTCGCAGGGTGATAGCGCCTTCCAATGACCCCGCAACATGGTGGAAGCCTTTTATTGCCACACCGCCCCATCCAGATTTTCCGGCCAACCATGCAACTTTTAGTGGCGCCTTTGCGCAGGCACTCACTAGCATTTTCGGTGATAATGTGTCTTTCACAAACAGCACGTATAAAGGCACAATGGTTGATTTGGGAAAAGGTACAGAGGACCTGGGCAGCTATTCCTATAAATCTTTTTTTGAATTCGCCAATGATATTGCAATTTCAAGAGTTTATGGGGGTATTCATACCCGTCATGCGGTGGAAGAAGGCACAAAACAGGGGATAAAAATTGCACAAAACATTACCAGCAAGGTGAAATTCCGGAAAGATTAACGGGAAGACCGATAAAATAATTTAAAGAAAAACCTTTGCTGGAAATTAAGATCCGGTCGATGCAAATAGAAAGCACCACTCGTATTTTCCATAATTTTATATTCAGTACACGTAAAGGGATCTGCGAATAAAATAACCGGATTAGGATAAGCAACACGAAGCTGGTGTTTTCTGCGAATCGCCCGCAAACGCCATTGCCTATTTTCAAAACCACCCTGTTTTAAACAACCCACGGCTACTCATAGCATCTGACGATATAAAATTATTAACCGCCAAATCCATCTTTTTTTAGGTGGATTTGGCAGGTAATATGAAGCCTGCGGAAATTATTATTGTGTGCAAAAGGATGTCTGTATTTTAATAACACCCTTTACGATATTATAATTGTGTCATACCGCCGTCTGCAACGAGATCCACTCCTGTTATGTAATTACTGTCCCCGGAAGCAGCAACCATTCGTCCAGGTACATATTTTTTACGCGGATATTTTTTACATTTTGATGATAATAAAGAGAACCTAAAAACCTTGCGCTCATTCAAATTCGGAATTATCAAAGCAATTTAATATAGCTATTTATCCGGGCTAAAATGAATAATTTTTGGCCCGGCTTTTTCTATTAGAAACTGAAATGCAAAGTATATTTCGAAAAAGTATAAAACTATCTTCACTGCGGGATTGGACAAAGAATGACAATCCTGGTATAAAATATTTTAGCGGTACTGCAACCTATATAAAAACATTTGATCTAAAAGCTACAGGTATAGCCGGAACAAAAAACAATTACCTGGATTTGGGAAAAGTAAATTGTATTGCCAAAGTAAAATTGAATAATAAAGATACTGGAGTGGTTCTATGTAATTTCCATGCAATACTTCGGCAAACTTTCTATTCTGTTATTTATTTTTACATTAGGATAGCACTTATATGGGATGGTGCAGAAGCGTAACTGAAAGAGTTTTTTTAGAAAACAGCAAATACTAAGCTGCAATTTTCACAGACATTACGCCAGCTAACTACCTTGATATGATTGCATCATTGCCTGCAAAAAAATCCGGCCTGTCTAAGCAGCATACATTAATAATGGAAGCGCATTTGCGCATTGTTTAATGTTTGTAAGGCGTTATCTTCCGGATACGGTTATTGGCGCCATCGGTAACATACATAATACCATTCGCATCGCGTACGATCCCATACGGATTTTGAAAGGTTGCCTGATCGCCATCGCCATCTGAAAAACCTTTTCCACTATTACCCGCAAGCGTAATAACCTGCAACTGGGGCATAAGCACCTCCCGTATCCGGTTATTGCCTACTTCTGCAATATATAAATTTCCTGACGCGTCAATAGTAATGCCACAAGGTCCATAAAATCCGGCATTGTTTCCGACGCCATCCAGGAATACGCCTGTGTTGTTTAAGAATCCAAGCGGTGTGCTTACAGCCCCCGTTGCAACAGATACTTTTCGTATTTGACTACCACCATAATCGCTGACATATAAATAGGTGCCTGATGGGTCTAGCGTAAGCGCGTGCGGACTATTAAATTGTGCTACATCTGCCGTTCCACTCGTTGAGCCCAGGGGTCCAGAACCTGAAAGTGTGCTCACCATCAGTGAAGGAGTGATTTTACGAATTATTGATGGAACTATTTCTGTGACATACACAGTATTGCTTTTATCGACAAAAATCCCTTCCGGATAAGAAAACCTGGCAGTAGCGGCCGGTCCACTGTCCGAGCCCGCGCTATTTGGTATTCCTGCGTAAGTAGAAACACCCGCGCTTGATATCTTTCGTATGCAATGATTGTTTTCGTCTGCCACATAAATATTGCCTTGCTGATCCACCGCAATACCCGTTGGCTGATTAAACTGCGCCAGAAGCGGGTTAGCATTGGTTACTGATCCTTTTGTTCCGGTTCCGGCAACAGTGGTTACGACCGCGCCGGGAACGGTGATCTTACGAATACTGTGATTGAAGACATCCGCTACAATCAGGTTTCCGGCCGGGTCAAATGCTATTCCAGCCGGACTAAAAAACCTTGCCGCTGTACCGGTGCCATTGGTAAAACCCTGGGCGCTATCACCGGCAAAAGTAGTCACTTTGTAGCTTAGTGTTTGTATATAAGTAAACACGGGCCCCGGGCCCGAGCTTATGCCGTGAGCATTCTGTACCACCACCGGGCCAGTGCCGCTGCCATCGGTTACCTTTATCACAAACTTCGTTGTGGAAGGCGTTACGTTAGCTGCCTTCTTGCCGTTGATGGTAATGATAGATAAGTTGTCGCCCAGGTTCCGGCCATAAATGGTAACAACAGTTTCAAAAGTCCCTGATTTCGGAGAAATGCTGTCAATAATGGGCAGGTCCGTTCTTAATTCGGGCCTTGCTGGAGTTCCTTTGTTACAGGACGACGATACTACTATACCCGCAATGATAGCGGATAAAAACAGGACGCTTGTAACAGCAGGTTTTAATATTTTCATAATTCCAAGGTTTATGTTTACGTTTTGATAAAAGATAATTGATATAGGAAAGGCGGTTTTGCCGCCAATGTCGTGACGGAATTTTTTCGAATCAACTCCTGTGGGTTTGCGTCTTCCTGACTTATGTGTCCATTTTTTCTCCGCCAGATAAACAATATCGTTATACAGGCAATGCCGATAATCATCGCCAGCAGGGCCAGCCGCCAACGGTTCTTCGAAAAAATAGGAACTACCGGCGGCACCTCTGCTTCTGCGTTTGCTTCTTCCATATCTATTGCTGCTGTTGCTTCCGCAATCTTTACTAAGTACATAGAAAAATTATCCTTTGTTTTTCCTTCGCATAACTGTAGAAAATATTTTCCTTTGTCGGTTGTTTGGTCATCATTCAGCACCTCATATAATACTTGCTCATCTACCTGTTCCAGGAAACCATCGGTGCACAGCAAAAAAAAGTCATCAGCTTTGCAGCCGGTAATCTCGTGAAAGTCAACTTTGTTATTTACATTTTGTCCGTTCAGGCAACGCGTTATCACATTTCTGCGTGGATGCGTCCTGGCCTCAGCCTGGCTAATCTCGCCATTTCTTACCAATTCATGAACAAGCGAATGGTCATCACTTTTCCATAGCACACGGCCATCCCTGATATGATGAATACGTGTATCGCCGCACCACGCGGCAATAACCGACTGCTGATTCATCAGGATCAATGTAAGCGTAGTACTCATGCGCTCAGCGGCTACATCTTTCGTAATATATTCGGCCAGTTTACTATTGGCGAAAAGAATGGCATTTTCAATTGTTTGATGTCCATCCGACAAGGGCAATTGCTGTTTGCTGATATATTGATTTATCGCCGTGCACACCATCTCACTCGCTACTTCTCCCTTAGTCTCTCCACCAACACCATCACATACAATAAATAGTTTATCGCTGGTATTGGCGCTGCCTTTTGGAGGATAAATATTATCCTCGTTATTCCGGCGTTTGCCTTGTTCATTGAGACTAAATATTTGTTTTGCAACAATCAATACTGATAATTTTTGAATTGTTTATTTCAATGCGATCCAATTAGACTTTTTGCCAGGTGCCGGTAATAGAACCTAAGGATGTTCAACCAAAAATCTAACACTAACTGCATTGATGGCTTGTTTTTTAATCCATCACTAACCGCAAGCCTGTCGTTTGTTTCCGGGTATCTGAATTTTGTTTGTCCCTGTGCGATGGGCGCAGTGTGTTCTCAGAATCATTATATGCCCCTCCGCGAACTACTTTTTTCTCGCCGGAATCAGGTCCTGCAGGATTATCAGCAGGTTTCTTTTTGTAATAACTGCCGCTATACCAGTCGCGGCACCACTCAGCTACATTACCCGCCATATCAAATATGCCCAGCGCATTGGGTCCCTTGGTACCTACCGGTTTCGTCACTTTGCCAGAGTTATTGTTGTACCATGCCCTGTCAGCTATGTCTTTAAAAACGCCGCCTTTCTTCGCAACATATTCCCATTCGGCTTCTGATGGTAACCTGAAAATTCTGGAACTGATTCGGCTGATCTTATTTATAAAAGAATCTATATCTGTAAAGTTGATGTTTTCAACCGGGCAATTGGCACATCCGTGATTGGCACTTGGGTTTGTTCCCATCACCGCTTCCCATTGTTGTTGTGTTACCTCGTATTTACTGAATTTAAATGCCCGGATGTTCACCGTATGCTCCGGACCTTCATCGTTATCCCCCAAATTATTTCCCATCGTAAAACTGCCGGCGCCAATAGAAACCATGTTTGAAAACAGGGCATCAACAGCAGCTTTTGTTGTGGCACTCATTTTTGGTTTTTCATCCGGCTCAACAACGTTTTTCTTAACTGGCGGCGGGGGAGAGGCTGTTGCAACTTTCTCGCGTTCCTTTTCCCTGGCAGCGCTATCCAATTTTATTCTCTCAGCGGTAATAACTTTTGCAAGATCTACCTGCAACGCAACATCAGTATCAACAATGCCTACTTCAGTTGCATACCGATAATTGCCCTGCGTGCTGGTTGCTGTTACTGTATACGTTCCTTTGGTGAGCGGTATGGTTTTTTTCTCTCCGCGCCGAAGGCTGAAATTTGCTTCTCCAATTCTAACCATGCAATCTTCATTGGTGGTAAGTATCAACGCCATTGGCTTTGGTTTTTCAGATTTTGATACAGTTGTCTTGTGCTGAGTCTTTGCAGCAGTTGTTTTTTTTGCGTCTGGATTCTTAAATTTACCCTGGCCCAATTCCTGCGCACAACAATTGTCAATCGTGATCACCAATAGAAAAGATAAAATAGTAAATAAATGCCTGCTCATTGCCAATTGCAAAAATTATTTCAATCTGATAAAAATTATTTCTTACAGCATTATTCCGATGCCGATACCGATAGCCCTGTTCTTATTCGGGCCTATACTTCCTGCCTGCCATACATTTGCCAGTCCCAGTGTATAGTTCACCGTAAAAAAAAATCCACCTTCTATTTTAAGCCCGCCCTGTACGTTCACGCCATAATCAAACTGGTTAACATGGTCGTAAGCAAAATAGATTTTTTCTTTAGAGCCGCCTTCCGCTGTCCAACTGCCACTTATCATGTAAGAAATTACGGGACCCCCGCCGACAAAAAACCGCCCTATTGAGGTGGGGATGTTATAGACAACGTTCAGGGGAAGTTCCAGGTAATTATACACTCCTTTACCAGAGCTTGCACTCTCGCCCTTCATAATAAAATTTAACTGCGGCCTGAATGAGCCGGCGTTTCCAAATTTGAAATCCGCCAGGCCCCCGGCATAAAAACCTACATGGTTACCGCTTCCTGAGCCGCTTGTTTTTGCAAATGTTGCTCCTCCGGCAAAACCAAAATCTGTCTGTGCAGCGGCTTGCATACAGGTTACCAGTAACAGGCTAAAGAAAAATGTTTTTCTCATAACACAAGGTTTATTGTTTTGTTATTATTATTGTTTTTAATAGATATTTTTTAACCAGTTCTAAAATCAATTGTTTAATTCGCAAATTCTGAAACCCAGCTGGCTTCCCCGCACATTGGGTTTAAATCCTCCGCGGGAGAAACTATAAAACCGCCGCTTATCTTTCTCTCCTAAAAACCACGACCCGCCTCTCACCACCCGGTCTTCGCCCGTAGCGGGCCCACTGGGGTTATTAGTTGCACTAACTTTATAGTAATTTTCGCTGTACCAGTCATTGCACCATTCCATTACATTACCACTCATATCATAGATGCCCAGTTCATTGGCCCCTTTTGTTCCAACCGCGTGAAGCTGGTTGCCGGAGTTTTTACCCCACCAGGCAACCTCTCCAATTTGATTACTGCCGCTATAGATTAAGTTTTTTGAAGAATCTCCTCCTCTCGCTGCATACTCCCATTCTGCTTCTGTTGGAAGCCTGAAATGTTTTTTCGTTTTGCCCGACAGCCATTTGCAATATTCGCTTGCATCATACCAGCTTACATGAATGACTGGAATATTTTTTATGCCGGAATCAACTATTTTTCCATAAATATCATGGCGCCAATTCACACCTTTGCCCGGTTCCCAATTTCCTTTCACGTATATACCGCTTTGTCCTTCCGTTTCTGCAGTAGTAATATATTTCGTTTCATTGATAAATTGCCGGAACTGATCAGTGGTTATTTCATATTTTCCAATTAAAAAATCAGCAAGGGTAACTGTATGCTGGGGCAGCTCATCCTCTGCTACATCATCTGTACCATTTCCCATATTGAAACTACCGCCTTTTACATGCGCCATCTCTGGTATCACAAACGCAGGCAATACTGCCTGATTACTGTCTGCGCCAATGCCCTGCGTTGAATTTGTAATAACCGGTTGAACGCGGCTACCATGCCGGAAAGCAAAAAATACGATTATTAATATGACAGGGATAGCGGTATACAGCAATAGCTTTTTTCGTTTGTTTTGATTGCTGATACTATTTTTGCTATCCTGCAACGGTGCGCGTACTTGCGCTATTGGAGCAACTCGCTGCGCATCCTTCTTTACAGGCTCTTTTGAAACAATGTCCTTCGGCTTTTGCACTATTGTTGTTTCATCGTCATACCCGGCGCCGAACGTGTCTGTGTTCAGCAATTGTGTGCCGGTTTCTGCATCTTCTTCGCTGAACGGCGTGATGCCGGTATTGAAGCTTTTTGAAAGATTATCAGACCGTACCACCTGGGTAGCGTCTTCTGCTGTTTCTCCTTGTTGTGGCATCAGGAAGGCATGGGCTTCGTCGTCAGCGTCTTCATTGTTTGTTACCAGTCCTTTATCATTTTTCGGGTGAAGGTTTCCTGACTGGCTGACCACCTGTGTTTCATTTTCGTCTTCTTTTGCGCCAGGTTCAGGAATGTCCATTGAGTCGTCTGGCAATGCAGAAACAGCACCACTGTTAATAATTGTCGCAGCCGGAACATTGCCTGAATTAGTACCAGTATTTATAGTGTAACCCTGACCTGGTCCAAAATTGAAAAGCGGGATAAGCTCCAGCGCATTCTGAACACGTTTGGAAGCATATTTAACCAGGCATCTGTCTACTATTGCCTGGTATTTGTTTGATTCTAAGTTTGATTTCGGTAGATAATCGTCATTCAGAATATTCCGCATTACCTGTTCCGCACTAACGCCATTTTTTCTGCTGCCAAACAAAGGTTTGTTTTCCATGAGTTCGTACACAAGCAAACCAAAACTCCACAAATCAAGGTTAGTGGCAATCTTACCCCCTATTCCGTATTTCTGCGGATTAAACTGTTCAGGCGCCATGTATTCTATGGTGCCGATCAGCGCACTGGAACTGGTGTCTTCCGGACTGATAAGTTTGCTGATGCCAAAGTCTGTTATTTTGGCTACCGGCTCATCATCTTCCATTTTGATGATGATATTTTGCGGTTTCAAATCCCTGTGGGCGATACCCTTGCGGTGCAGATACGAGAGGCCTTTCAGCACATCAATCAGCAGTTTATCTGTATACTGGGGATTGTTTTTTACATAAGTCTTAAAATCACCTGCATCAAGGTATTCCATGATGCCCACCTCAATCATTTCCGTTTCCCCAAAAACGTTTTTGCTGTCAAGCACGGCAACATCATAGTACTTGCAAAGATTGGGATGTTCGAACTTGATTACTCTTTTAATTTCATTTAGGACCTGGTATTTTTCGGCTCCGGCCCCCGTAAAAAATTTCAACGCAACGGTTCTGTCCAGCAAAGTATCATTTGCTTTATACACTTTCGAAAAACCCCCTTTCCCCAGGAGAT
>JBDUAY010000612.1:0-2944 GCA_040004415.1 Bacteroidota bacterium
CGAAAATATCGAGCTTGCCAAATTTTTCACGCACTTCCGCTACCATCCGGATTACTTCATTCGGGTTGGATACATCTGCCTGAACAATGAACCCGTCTGACCCAGATTGTTTAATTTTTGATAGTGTGTCTTTCGCAGCTGTTTCATCATTTAGATAATTAACCGCCACCGTTACGCCCTTTTCAGCCAACTTAAGGGCGATACCTCTGCCAATACCCCTGGAGCTTCCTGTGACGAGAGCAAATTTTCCATTTAAATACTTTTTTTCATTGTTTGACTCAGTCATAAAAATGCTATTTAATGATTATAAAAAGGTTTTGTTTAGGTTGTCATTTTCGGGTCCGGATTACTCTGTGCAAACTCACCAGTCAGGATTCGATGTGTCAGGAATATCACCAAATACCATTCAAGTTTTTTAACGGGCGTTTTTTGTTTATCGCCTGTTGGCACTCATATTCGTTTTAACTAGCCATGACATTATTTTATTCGATATCATTTCCAAAGGATGCTAATTATGAAACATACTTACAAGGCTGGAAGTAATGTGCCTGCTGGTTTTAAATGGGGATAACGGAGCTTAATTTTTATATGTCAAAATTAACAGGCAAATTTTTTTGAAACTATATAACGTTTATTAGGTAAGGTGTCCGGTGTAGATGCTTAAATCCAAAAGCGCAGAAATAAAATTCTAAAACAATCAATGCTTTGGAAATGCTTTATTAATAGCTTCAGTGCGGTTATTTACGTGCAGCTTTTCGTAAATATGGTGTATGTGCTGGGTCACCGTGCCGAGGGTAATGTGCAATTGCATGGCTAACTCTTTATATAAAAAACCTTTGGACAAAAGTAGCAGCACTTCGTTTTCTTTATTGGTAAGGTCAACATGTCCTTGCTTTGTTTTTTCTTTAAAATAGCTGATTACTTTACGGGCTATCTGGCTGCTCATGGGACTGCCGCCATGATACAGTTCGTGTATGGCTTCTATAATTTTATCACCGGAAGTTTTCTTTAACAGGTAACCGCTGGCACCTGCGGCCAGGGCGTCAAATACTTTTTCATCATTTTCATAAATGGTAAATATCATAAATTGCGTGCCCGGGCAATCGTCTTTGATTTTTCGGATACAATCAATACCGTTGATGCCGGGCATGTTAATATCCATTATCACGATGTCGGGTTGCTGCTGAGGCAAAAGAGGAATGGCTTCTTCGGCATTCGAAAAAGATGAAAGCAACACCATATCGGGTTCCTCTTGTATCAGCTTTTCCAAACTGTACCTTATTTCAGATAAATCTTCAACAATGCTGACACTTATCATCCGATAAAATTAATACATCAAATAATTTTGCTACCCTAAGATTTATTAGAGTGGTATTATAAAATGAACGGTTGTTCCGTTGTTGCCCGATTTAATATCAACAATTCCCTTTAAACTAGTCATTCTTTTTTGATAATTGCTAAGGCCATTCCCTTTTATCCGTCTTTCATTTACATTAAAACCTCTGCCATTATCAGTAATAGTAATGTGCAGATTATTTTCGATTTGCATGTCAATATTTACAGTGGAAGCCTGTGCATGTTTGATGATATTATGCACTGCTTCTTTTACCACGAGGAACAGGTTTCTTTTTTCTTCGCTGTTTAATATTTTTTCAGGAATGAATTCCGGCAGCATGGCCTGCAAAGCAATTCCAGCACCATCAAGCATTTCACTGCACTGGCTGCGAATGTAGTAGAGAACATCTGCCAGTTTTTCATCGCTGCTATTCAGCGCCCAGATGATTTCATTCATCTTATCCACCAGTTCATCGCTACCCGTTATGATCTTATCAAAATCCTTTTTCAGGCCTTCATCCTTTATTTCATTTTTCATTCCCGTGCTCATATAGCGGATACGGCTGAGACCTGCACCGAGGTCATCATGCATGTCAGTGGCTATCCGGGTTCGTTCGCTTGCCAAAGCCAATTGCCTATCAACAATCGCTTGTTGTTTATCAATACGCCGCGTGTAGTAGGTTTTTATTAATTGCCAGGCTATTAATAATATTGTTGCAAATACTAATGTAAGGAACCACCAGCTTTTGCTCCAGGGTGTGGCAATGGAAAACGTAAAAGGATTACTGCAAAAAATGTATTTTCCCGTGGCATCTTGCAGCAAGCGTGCCTGCAAGGTATAGGTACCGGGCTGCACGGCCGTAAACGCAATGGAAGTTGTTCCATTCAATTTTTGCCATCCACCTTTTTCATTATTTCTTTTAAGGAGGTATTCAATATGTCTTTGCTGGATGTTTTGCGCCAGGTCCAGCAGTTCAAAACTAAAGAACAGGTTGTTTTCAGTAGCTGCTAACTGTATGTTCTTTTCATTGTCAACATAATATGGTTTTGCATTTACCTGCATAGCTTCTATAAACAGTTTGGTACCTGTTTGTTTTTTACGGCTTAATAAGGTATATGTATTAATGCTGTATAAATAACCCCGGTTGCTAAAGTAGAGGCTGGAATCATCCTTATCAAAAAATAAATAACTGTCAGAATAGTCTGTGAAAGGCAGGCCATCTTTTTCAGTAAATGTGATAAACTTATCGGTGGCAGCCAGCAGACAGCACAATCCTTTTGGTGAGGGGAACCAAATATTATCATTGGCATCTGCCACCAGGTTATCAAAACTGTTGTAGGGTAATCCATCTTCAGTTTCGTACAGTTTCCCTTTTCTTGTTTCAAGGTTGTATTTCACCAGGCCAGTTTGGGAGTACATTACCCAAAGATTTTGACTGTTGTCAATAATATGATTGTCTATAGGCCCAAAGTGCATATCCTTATGGCCAAGCAAGCTGTCCATTCGCCAGGTTTCAAAATGCTGATTCTTGTTTTTCCATACTAATATTTCATTGCTATAATTTACCGTAAAATAAATATTACCATTTTTGTCTTCAGCAGCTTTGTT
>JBDUAY010000613.1:0-2943 GCA_040004415.1 Bacteroidota bacterium
TGGAAATTAGGCATGTAAATGTATTTACACGATTTACTACAAAAGCCATTTCATTTATTTGAAATGGCTTTTGTAGTAATGATAATTCATGAAGCTGGCACAAGTTGGGTTAACTATTTTGCTTCAATTATAATCATGATTTTATTAACCGTTAAACACATTTGCGCAAGCTTCACAAAATTTTTGATTAAACCAATGGAGGTATGGCTACCAAAAAAACAAAATTCCATGACAGCATTTTGTTGTTCGCCCGGAAAGATATTTAAAAATATTTTTGCCTGTTTATGATGCGAAAAAGTCATTCAGTTTTTAAAAAATAGAAAACGATTGCCTGTATAAAATAATACTCCTATATATAAAAAGGATACGGGAATAAAAATAATTACCGGTGGAAAATCAACTACTATGCCAATCAAAAAAAATGATCTTTTAAAAGATTAAAATCTTAGTAAGAAATAAATTACTACGATTTTGCTGTGGTATTAGATAACGCTGTTTCTCTCGGATTAACTTTTGTAATACGGCTGGTGATTTTTATACCACGCGTACTGGCAGGGGCATCAAGAACGGCTTGTGCGCCGGCAGGAATATCTTTAAATAATAGCTTTTCTGTTTTATAAATTTTCTTGCTGGCAAGAACATAATCAACTTCAACTTCAACAGAGTTGAGTGCCAATGAAGATCCGTTAAAAAGGGTGCATTTTAAACCTGAAATTCCTCCAAAAGTGCCTGTCTTAAAATCATTTGAATGTATACTCAAACTTTTTTCAACCGCGGCCAGGTTAACGGCAGACAGCGATTTTGTTTGTTGTGCCTGCACATCATGACCTTGAACTGGTTTATTATTATTACTATTATCTGCAGTCTTATCTGCGGGTAATAACTTTTTTTCTTCTTTGGTAGTATTCTCTGGCGCAAGCGTTGTTTTTACCACTGCATTTTGCACAAGCTCCTTGTTTTTTGAAGAGGAAGATGATACTGAATGCTGAACAGGCTCTTCTGTAACAACGGCCGGCATGGGTGTTGCCGCAACTGTTACCGGTTTTGCAGATAGAATAACGGGCGGCTGTTTCGCCTTCTTGTTAAGCGCTTCATTAAAAGCAATTTCATTTTTTTCGTGGTTCATGGAAAGCCCAATCATAATGCCCAGGCCAACCAATGTTGCGATACCAATTACAGCGCCTGCTATTAATGTCCATGAAAAACTTGTATTGGCTGCAGCGTAAGCAGGTTGATTTGCAGCATGACTAACATCAGTTGCTTTCAAAGCACTTGCCTGCGTTAATACTTTGGGTTCTTTTATAACGGGTTGCTGCGGCAGTGAAATTGTTTCTGCAAAAGAAGGATGTTTTTTTTCGGTATTTATTTTTTCTGCAGTGAACGGAATGCTTTCAGCTTTGGCTGATACGTTATTTATTTCAGCAGGATCGCTTGTCTCTTTAACTTCTTTTTTTGCTACTAACGTTGTAAGATTAACTGTATTGCCAGAAGGCAAGGTTACATGAATATGCCTGCCAGGTATCGCTTGTACATTGTATTCGTACGATGGTCTCGCAGTAGCAGGTTGTTGCTGTTGAACGGGAATAATGTCTATTTCTTTTACTGCTGGTGATTGGGTTTGTGCCTGCGGTGTATACGTACGGTTTGTATATCTCTCTTCGGTAATTAATTTTTGTGGAACTGGTTTTTTATAAAATCTGTCGTACGGTTGCTCTTCAACAATTGGTGCATATTTTTTAAATGCATTTATTTCACTGGAATATTGCCAGCCTGCACTTTTTCCTTCTGCCCATAACAAATCATAGGGTTTAAATCCTTTGGCAATCATTTCTTCTTCAGAATAAGGCCCGGTTTCTTTGTTGTCCCGTAACAGGCGATAGTAAATCATACAAGCACTAATTAATAAAATGACAAAAACATTATAAAAATGATATTTGTCTTAAAGGGTAGATAGGCGGTTTCTTCGGGGAATGTGGCATTTCAAAGTTACTAATAACCCAATTCTGCGCCAAAACTGGTGAACAAAAAGTTATAAATAATAAGTTAAGGTTAAAATGCGTAAGAACCGGGCAGGGCAGGCTACGCATGGCAGCTTGACGCGGCACGATTCTGGCGGGGCTGCCAACGCCTGTTTATAAATTATGAAGCGGCAAACCTGGCAACATTAACTGTCCACAAAGGTGGAAAAAACGGCTTGAAAAACACTATTATTTAGCAGGTTATACGCTTCAAATAAGATAAATTTGCAGACCTTATTCAAATCATCATTTTCAGTCTCAAACCAGGCCCCCTAACCGGTCGGTTTTTCTAAAAGAAGGAGCATAAAAAACATGGACGAAAGTACAGTACCACAGGAGACGCAGGACAATAATCGCATTATTCCCGTAAACATTGAAGAGCAGATGAAAACGGCTTATATTGACTACTCCATGAGTGTCATTATCGGCCGTGCCCTGCCGGACGTGCGGGATGGGTTAAAACCCGTTCACCGGCGCGTTTTGTACGCCATGAATGAGTTGGGCAATAACAGCAACAAGCCATACAAGAAATCTGCCCGTATCGTTGGGGAAGTAATGGGTAAATATCACCCGCATGGTGATAAGTCAATTTACGACACTATGGTGCGGCTGGCGCAGGAATGGAACATGCGTTACATCATGGTAGACGGTCAGGGTAATTTTGGATCGCAGGATGGAGACTTTCCGGCTGCCATGCGTTATACCGAAGCCCGTTTGCACAAGATGGGCGAGGCCATGCTGGAGGATATTGATAAAGAAACGGTGGATTTTCAACTCAACTTTGATGACTCGTTGAAAGAGCCAACTGTTTTGCCAACGCGCGTTCCGCAGTTGCTGCTCAACGGTGCATCCGGTATTGCGGTGGGTATGGCCACCAATATGATGCCGCACAATCTTGGTGAAGTGATAGACGGTTGCATAGCCT
>JBDUAY010000204.1:0-9848 GCA_040004415.1 Bacteroidota bacterium
GAGGGACTGGCGTCTCAGTTGCCGGGACCGGGGTTGGCTCAGGGGTATCGGACTTTGCATCCCGACCTTGTTCACTTGCTTTTGCCTGGCGTTTTTCCTCAAATCTTTTGTCGATCGCTTGCGCCCTTTCTTTTTTGACGGATCTTTTTTCCTGTTTAAACTCCTCTTTTTTTGCAGCGTTGCTTTTATAGGTAATAAACTTCTGGAACTGCTGATTTTTACTCATGGTAGATAATTTGCTGTTTTACAACAGTAAGGTGAACAGCGAAGATATGAAAAGACCCCCGCTTTACCCCGTTAAAAAAGGGGTAAGCGAAGGTCTTGTTCCAATCATATTTCAGGCTCCCTGGCAAAGCGCCGGAAGCAAACTTTATTTGGAGAAATCTTCTCTGTGGTGCTGAAACCTGCCATCATGATCGCCCTTTCTCATTTGTTGCATTTGTTGTAACTGTTCAGGCGTTAAAATGGTTTTTAACTGATCCTTTTGCTGCATCACCAACGTTTTAATTTGTTCATGCTTTTGTTCCTGGCTCAATGAATTATCGGTATGAATAGATTTCATTTTAGTCACCATACCGGTGCGCATATCTTTTAGTTGACTGGCTTGTGTATGGTTCAGTCCAAGTTTTATTTTCATTTTCTCTGCTCTTGCATTGGCATTTATTTTCGCCATTTCCATTCTCTCCTGCTTCATTTTTGCAATTTGATTTTTTTGTTCTGGCGTAAGCAGCGCCCGTATTTGTGCGCGGTGATCTTTGCGCAATGTATTTATGCGCATCTTCGATTCTCTCACGGTGATGTCTTCATTCTTTTTCAGCGCTGTCATTTTGTTATGATAATCAGTGTTGATGTTTTTTAATTGCTGTTTCTGCTGGTCAGAAAAGTTTAATTTTTTAGCCATCATATCATGTCCGCGACCTTTATGATCATGATGATTGAATTGCTGATGTTGTTGTCCTTTCTGATCTTGTTGTTGCGCGTTAACTGTTACTGCAGCCACAAGCAATATTGCCAGGCTCACTATTATTTTTTTCATGATGTTGTATTTTTTAGTACAGTTAATAGACGAAACCCAATGCAGGTAGTTTAATACAGGCACAGGGTTTTAATCTGGTGGTAAAATAGAATGATTAACGGGAACATATTCCCACGCGGGGAAATGATGTTGCTGAAATGTTAACGGGTCTGGGATGTCCAGTGCAGTTAATTCTTATTCGCTAATTGTCCGCAGGCGGCGTCAATGTCTTTACCGCGACTAACACGCAGTCTTGCATTCACGCGGTTTTTGGAAAGATGATTCATAAATTTTTCCACCACATCCTGTTCAGGTTTTCTGTAAGTGGCCATATCGATGGGATTGTATTCAATAATATTTACCAGGTCAGCAGGAACCTGCCGGTAAATTTTTACAAGTTCATCCGCATCTTTTAGCGAGTCATTAAAATCTTTAAACAAAATATATTCAAATGTTATCTCGTTGCCAGTTTGCTTATAAAAATAATTTAATGCTTCTATCAGTGATTTAATATCGTTGGTATCATTAACGGGCATTATCTCGTGACGTTTGGTATCATTCGCTGCATGCAACGATAAGGCAAGTTTAAATTTTACTTTATCATCACCCAGTTGCCTGATCATTTTTGCCACACCGGCAGTTGAAACAGTAATGCGCCGGGGGCTCATGCCCAAACCATCCGGAGAAGTAATTTTTTCTATCGCCTTCAATACATTTTTATAATTCAGGAGGGGCTCACCCATGCCCATAAAAACGATGTTGCTGAGTTTTTTATGATATACTTTTTCGCATTGCTCATTCAGCAATGATACTTCATCATAAATTTCATCAAAGTCGAGATTGCGCATCCGCTTCATATAACCGGTTGCACAAAATTTACAACTTAGCGAACAACCAATTTGGGAAGAAACGCAAGCGGTCTTGCGCTCGTCGGTAGGTATTAAAACGCCTTCCACCAAATGCCCATCAACTGTTTTGAAACGGCTTTTCACTGTGCCATCATCAGAATATTGTGTAGCATCTGTGCGAAGGGCAGGCAGGCTAAAGTGTTCATTCAATTTGATTCTTAATTCTTTGCTCAGGTTGGTCATGGCTTCAAAGCTGTGGGCCTGTTTTAGCCATAGCCATTCATATACCTGTTTGGCCCTGAATTTTTTTTCGCCCAGGGTAAGAAAATATTCTTCCAGCTCACTCAACTCCAGGTGCCGTATATTCTTCTTTGCTGTTTCTGCCATGCCGCGAAGATACGCTGAAATGCGGCTTATATTTGCCTCCTGAAAAATGCGATAATGGGTTGAATGTTTCGAATATGATAATGAAACAGGTTTAATTTTTACAGGCAGGGGCACACCTGTGTGTGTCCGCCCAGAGGTGTCTGGCGATATATGCCCGCAGTGGTAATGCCATATAATTTTATTCAAAAGTTTGATCAATGAAAACAGCTTATATAATAGACGCGGTGAGAACACCCATAGGAAAATACGGTGGCGCATTAAGCAGTATCCGGCCAGATGATTTACTGGCGCACGTATTAAAAGCATTGCTGCAACGAAATCCTGGTATTGATATAAACGCGATAGAAGATGTTATTGCGGGCGATGCCAACCAGGCAGGTGAAGATAACCGTGATGTTGCGCGAATGGCCTCACTGCTGGCAGGTTTGCCGGTAACCGTTGCGGGCAATACAGTGAACCGTTTATGTGCCAGCGGACTGCAGGCTATTATGGATACTGCACGCGCTATTATGTGCAATGAAGGTGAACTGTACCTGGCCGCCGGTGTTGAAAGTATGACGCGTGCGCCTTTTGTAATCGCCAAACAAAGTGGCAACTGGAACCGTAGTACAGAAATGTATGATACAACTATTGGATGGCGTTTCACCAACAAAAAATTAGCGCACATGTATCACCCGTATAATATGGGAGAAACCGCAGAGAATGTGGCGAAGCAATGGCAGATCGGTCGTGTTGCGCAAGACGAATTTGCATTGGCCAGCCAGGAAAAATATTTTACGGCGTTGGAAAAAAATATTTGGGCATCAGAAATAGCTGGGGTAGAAATTTTTGGTGGAAAAGAAGAGAAAATATTTTTTTCTGCAGATGAACACCCGCGTAAGACTTCGTTGGAAAAATTAGCTGCACTGAAACCGGCTTTTGATAAGGATGGAACGGTTACTGCAGGCAATGCCAGCGGCATTAACGACGGAGCCGCCGCCGTATTGATTGCTTCAGAAGATGCTGTAAAAAAATATGGCTTACAGCCAATGGCAAAAGTGATTTCTATGGCGGTTGCAGGCGTAGATCCATCCATTATGGGGATGGGCCCGGTACCAGCAACGAAAAAAGCATTGCAACGTGCAGGGCTTACTGTTGCAGATATAGATTTGGTAGAATTAAATGAGGCTTTTGCATCGCAATCACTTGCTTGCATTCATGATTTGGGACTGGATATTACTACAGTAAACGTAAACGGCGGCTCCATCGCTATTGGTCATCCGTTGGGTTGCAGCGGTGTGCGCATTTCAACTACTTTATTGCACGAAATGAAAAGACGCAACGCTAAATACGGGCTGGCAACTATGTGCGCAGGTGTTGGCCAGGGTGCCGCCATTATTTATGAGAACGCTGAATAAATGCCAGGACGGGATTAAAAATTGCCTCACTGGCATTTGCGTTCTATATTATTTTTTAACAGCCGCCGTAAATTTTTCCACTTTGTTTTGAATGGGCTTTAAGCTGGCAATATAAGTGTATATAGCCCCAAGGTCTTCAGTGTTCATTTTGCTGTACATATTCCATGGCATAACACTGTTAAATTCACCTGCTGCAACCTGTTTTGGATGATAGGAAGAATCTGCAAAAGCCTTAAACCTGTTTATAAATGTTTCTTTTGTCCATGATCCTATTCCGGTGGAAACATCTGCTGTTATGTTGGCAGAACGTACTACTGACCCATCCTGCAGGGAAAATTCGCGGCCACCGCTGAAAGCAAGTTCTTGCATGATTTGGCCTTTGGCAACTTTTGTGTGACATTCAACGCAAGCACTGGCATTAACCATGTATTTGCCATAAGCAAGCAGGTTAGGTTTGGCAGGTATTTCTTCGGGTATAGCTTTTGACGGTATGGTATTGATAATAAAATTCATGGGGAAATCTGAAACAGACTCAGGCACTTTATTTTCGATGGGCGCCAGCGTACGTATATAAGCAATGATTGACTGAATATCTTCCGGATCCATTTTTCCATAATGACCATAGGGCATTACGGGAAACATGGCCCTTCCTTCTTTGGTGACACCTGTTGTAATTAAACGAAATAATTCGCCATCTGTATAGCGGATAATACCCGCCGGGGTAATATTTTTTGAGTAATAAACACCCGGAAAACCTATTTTATGGTCGAATCTTTCACCACCTTTTCCAAGTGTTCCTTCGGTTAAGGGGCCTGCAAATTTTGTCCAGTCGCGGGTAGAATGACAGTCCATGCAAACTGTAACAGTATTTGCAAGGTATCTTCCCCGTTCTATTCGTTCTGGCGTATAGGTTATCTTTAAAACAGGGGCGGCATCTACATTTGGAAGCGCTGTTTTAATATAAACAAGTAAGATAGAAATGATGAGCACTAAAGACAATAATGTGTAGCCAAGAATTTTTAAAGCCTTTTTCATAAAGCTGATTTTGGTTGTTAGGGGTTATGAAAGGAAACTCATTAAGTACGAAATCGCATTACATAAGGGAGGTTTCGGGAAGCAGCGTTTCAAGATAAACTTTATCCAACAAATAATTGCGCTGCCGGTATAAAAAATAAAGTTTTTTTTACCTGGACTTAAAAATTAAGGAGGGAAAATTATATTTACTAAAATGCAATTTTTATGTGGCAGGACGCAGGATTCTTAAACAGGCAAAGCCAACACAAAAGTGGCCATGAAACAACTGGCTCATTTTATAAAAGTTTTCGTGGTGAAATTTAACCAGTTCGGTCAGGAAGAATTGTTGAAACAGCCTGCCGCGGATAAATGGTGTAAAAAGGAGATATTAGGTCACCTAATTGATTCAGCAATTAATAACCTGAAACGCTTTACAGACATACAATTTTTGCCGCAACCATATATTGTTCAGTCTTACCGGCAAAATGAATTGGTACAGGTAAACAATGATGTAAACCTTCCATTGGAACACCTGTTAAGCCTTTGGCAATTATTAAACCGGCAGATCTTTTTTATTGTCGAAAATATTCCGGCAGGAAAATTTCATTACCCCGTTAATCCCCAATATGATAATAATGAAATGAAAACACTGGGTTGGATTATTTGCGATTATGGGGCGCACATGGAGCATCACTGGAAACAGGTTGTTTAAATATTTTTTTAAAGAAATGCAGTTTTGTATCTTACAGAAAAGTTAACTGTTTATGAAAAAAATTACGCTGATATTAAGTGTGTTGCTATTGGTGGGATGTTTTAGCGCAGCCGCGCAGGATACTACTTTCAAAGAAATAACGGGGACGTATAAGTTTGCTGCAGGCAGTGTAATACCGGAAGCTATCGTAACACTTGAAAATGGCGTATTAACAATGACTTCAGCTGAAGGAACTTCTACCCTCGAAAAAGTTAAAGGGGATACCTTCAATGTGGTAAGCTTTAGTGGCATCGCAGTGTTTAAAAGAAATGAAGCTAAAAAAATAAATGGGGTACACATAGAAGCAAGCGGTTACATTTTCGACGGGGTAAAGGACGGTGCAACAATAAATGGTGTAAATTTTAAAACGGACTACCAGGCCGGCATAACGAATGTTAAGCTTCATCAGGCAACAACTGATACCAGTAAGGAGTTGCAATACTGTCACAAAACGGGCAAAAAAACGGCTATTTATCGCCGTTATAGTTGAAAACGGAAGCTTCCAAATACGCCAAATGTATTGTTTGAGTTTTTATATACCGGCGGTGGCATGCCGTTCGGTGTTGTAAGTGCGGGCGCAAAACGCCATACCAAATCAACCCTGAAAAAACGGAATATATTATCTAAGCCAGTGCCTGCTTCTACATAAGGATGGCCTTTTAACGTGCGCAGGCGATAAGTGCCATAGTCTACATGATTTAATTTTCTATTACCATCAGACAAGTTTCCCCAAACGGCCTTTACATTCCAGAACTGGCGGATACTTGTCTTTCTTAAAAAAGGAACAAGGTTGATCAATTTCTTCTCAAAATCATGTTCCACATTGAAGCCTGCATAGGTATCGCTGTAAAATTCAAAACGGTTCATCAGGTTAAAACCATCTTTGCTGTAGTAATAAATCTCGTTGCCCGGGTGTAATTCAAGCAGCATGAAAGGCAATGCCTGGCTGAAAATTTTTCCGCCGTATGCCTGGTAGTTTATAGACCCCCAGCCATGCAAGCGGAATTTTTGAGAGATTATTCCATGCAATTTTTCATAGTTATACTGACCATTTAGCAAACCTTTTATTCCTTGTGCATACCGAAATTCAAATACCGGGTTATTGCCATGGAGCTTAATATTTTTACGGTGCGTTTCAATCTTTTTCTCTCCGGGCGCATAACGCAGTTTAAGGCCTGCCTCACCACTGGTAACATCTTTACCAGAAGCAAATAGAGAGTCTTTATGCGGAAGCGGCGCATACGTTTCATAGCTGGTGCGTATTAAAAAAGGCTGTACAGAAAAATTGTTTTGCCATTCTTTAGTGACTGTGAATTTTATTTCATTTACCAGC
The DNA here is from genome assembly GCA_040004415.1 of Bacteroidota bacterium. Lineage (GTDB taxonomy): Bacteria > Bacteroidota > Bacteroidia > Chitinophagales > Chitinophagaceae > JACMLD01. The sequence continues at coordinate 6,746 of JBDUAY010000204.1, forward strand.
ATGAACTTTTGTTTGATGCCGGGTCTGCGTATGGACTGGCTGAACATATTATCTGTTGTAATGTCTTCATCATTATAATGCGCCCTCCCATTATCAAGATCTTCCGTATAAGAAACGTGGAAAGCCAAACCACGCTGATCTGGAAATTTATAATTTACTTCCCCTTTGCCTTTTAATGCATGATCGCCGAAACCGTAAGCCAGGTAACCATGCAACAGTAATTGTTTGCTGAATTTTTCAGTTGTTGCCAGGTCGAAACGTACCCGGAATTTTTCCAGTTGGTTGCGGCTAATCCATTTATACCATGGGCCAATCTCAACCTTGCCTAATTTTTTTCTTCCATCTACCACAAATTCTGCCGTATTGGTATACTTTTTAAAAAGTGGAATGCTCACCAGCGTGTCAATCATTTTATAAACTTTCTGTTCATTGGCGCTTAATTGCTCAGGCCGGTTTGATTGCCAATAGGCGCTGTTATGCAACCGGGCGCTGTCGCCAATTGTAACCTGCTCTTTTTCTTTATTTTTTTCGAGCACTTTTATTATGAACGGTTCATTGACCAGCACATTATTATACATGCAGGTTTTACGCGCTATTACTGAAAGTTTATTTTTTTTCATGGGTGATATATCAGCAACAAACTTGTCTTTCGAGAAAACCCAAGTGCTATCATTTTGCTGCGCGAATTCTTGTACGATGCTCAGCTTATTTATATAATTAATATTGGCGCTTGAAGAAATGGTGAGATTTATTTTCTTTACTGCCCATGATTTATTGTTTATCCAGCAATCACCTGAAAAAGTATTTTCTCCTTCCCGTTTTGGATAGAAGAAAAGATGAAAATATCGTTGCCCTGAAATGTATTGCGTATCAGCACCGCGGTAATTGTAATAGTTTTCACCCTGGCTGCTTAACGGACTGACAAATTCTTTTCCAAACAGTACCATGTAGTTTTCATATGAATTAATGCGTTGATTAATGCCAGCCATAAACTGAAAAACTGTTTCATTTTTTATACCGGTTGTTTGCATAGCCTTTATATGTTCTTTTGTGCGGTAAGGATCATTACTGCAATAAAAATCAGATAAAGATTCTGTCATGAATACGGGTAGAAAGGGTTTGTTTTCTGAAACACTATCTATATTGTTAAGTACAAAACCGAAGGGCCGTAATAATTTATATTGATTAAATCCATCGCGGTTAATATTATTAATATCAAACTCGAGTTTATTATACAATTCGTAACTGTAAGAATTATACTTGTATGGATTATTAATGGATTTATTCTTTACAATATGCTTCCACCATAATAGACCGCGGTTATAGGTATGCAAAACAATTACGCTGTCTGCTTCTTTTCCCTGGTTTAAAAATAACACCAGCGCGGATGAATCTTTGCCGGCACGAACAGGTACAAGTAAATTCTGAAAGCCAACATAACTTACAACCAGTGTGTCTGGCTTTATATTGCTGGCATCAATTCTGAAATTGCCCAGGCTGTCTGTAAGCACGCCTTTCCCGGAGATTTTCCATACTACACTGACGAAAGGGATTTTTTCTAACGTAAATTGGTTGGTAACGCTGCCGTGTATGGGCTTTCCCTGGGCGTGTAATTTTGGGGTGAGGGTTAGCATTAATAAAACTGCCCCATATACCTGCAATAAATATTTTGCAGGTACATACACAAATGATGTATTATTTTTTGCAGCAGTCAGCATCCGGTGTTAAGGCTAGGTTGTTGGGGTGGATACTGGCTTACAATGGCTTTTTATGGGGAGGGAGATGCTTAAAGATATACATTAAAATTTCATTAAAATAGGTTTTTTTGCCTTTTTTTAACGAAAGATGTACGATTCCCAGCCTTGATATAAGGTCAGTTTTAAGCGATAAATTTGGCAGGAGCCTGTTTCAGTATTTAAAACGAAAATGAGGCCAGGGTATTTTGGGGAATGGTTTCTTGCTTCCCTGTTTGCAAATTTTTGATAGTGCAGGTTGCATCGGCCAGCTCCTTACTGCCGATGATAATTGAGTAGACAATATTTTTCTTCTCTGCGTACTTGAATTGTTTGTCAAATTTCACCGCGTCGTGATACAGTTCACAACTAATCCCCTTTCCCCGCAATTGCTGCATCAGTGTAAAAGCTTTTTTACTTTCAGCATCGCCCAGGTTAAAGAATAAAACCTGTGTGCCTGTTTGCACCGCGCCTGGAAATAATTTTAGTTCTTCCATTACATCATAGATTCTATCAACTCCAAAAGAAATACCGACGCCCGGTACATTGGGTACACCAAACGTACCGGTTAAATCATCATAGCGGCCACCGCCGCCAATAGAACCCATTTGAACATTGTTTGCTTTTACTTCGAAAATAATCCCCGTGTAATAATTAAGGCCGCGCGCAAGGGTGAAATCGATGGTGAGCGGTGATTGATGATTGGTGCGTGCCGGATAGTTCAAAATAAATTCCAATTCATCAATGCCTTTTTTACCAACTTCATTGCTGGCCAGCAACAATTTTATTTCTGACAGTTTATTTTCATTATTACCCGCGATTGCCAAATATTTTTCAATGATGCTGATTTGTTCAGGTATTAATCCACGCTGCGTTAATTCTTCTTTTACCTTTTCAACGCCAATCTTATCTAATTTATCAATAGCGACGGTTATGTTGGTGAGCTGATCGGCACCACCGCATATTTCAGCCAGCTCAGCCAATATTTTCCGGCTGTTAATTTTTATTTCAACGTCAATACCCAGTTGTTTAAAAACTGTTGCATAAATAATTGACAGCTCCACTTCATTGATTAATGAATTACTGCCCACCACATCTGCATCACACTGGTAGAACTCGCGGTAACGGCCTTTTTGCGGCCTGTCTGCGCGCCATACCGGCTGCATCTGGTAGCGTTTAAACGGCATCGTTAGTTGTCCGAAATTCATAACTACATATCTTGCAAACGGAATGGTAAGATCATAACGCAATGCACGCTCTGTTAAATCTTTATCATTTTTGCCACCCAGTGCCTTTTCAAAAGCAACTTTTGCCTTTTCAATATTTTTAGGATCGCTTAAGCCGTTATTAAGAATTTTAAAAATTAATTT
>JBDUAY010000614.1:0-2927 GCA_040004415.1 Bacteroidota bacterium
AGCAGACACCAATAAAGTGCACGCTTTTTATTGGCTGGCCCGGGTAAAAACGCTCAGTGATGCCGGTGAATCTATTGCATTCGCAAACGAAGGCCTGGATTTAGCCAAAAAAATAAAATTCCCGATAGGGCAACTGGAATGTTTGGAAGCACTTTCTTTTTCCTATGCTATTACCTCTTCATTTGAAAAAGGCTTTAGTACGGCGTATGAAGTAATTGATCTTAGTAAAAAATATGCCCCTGTAAGAGAAATATTTGGCATAAATATGATGGGCTTACTTTACCAAAAATTAGGGGATGATAAGGAGTCATTAAAGTGGGCGCAAAGAGCCTACTATCACCCAAAAATTAAACAATCAGGTAATTTCACTCAATGGAGTGCCATGTTCTTATTAGCCCAGGAACATGAAAGATTAAACAACCTGGATTCCTCCTTACTTTTCGCCACGGAAACACTGGACTTTTCAAAACGCTATTTCCCGTTCCAGGAAAGTTATCCCATGCTGATTCTGGCCCGGATTAAAAGCAAACTGGGAAAATATGATGAAGCGGTAAATTATTGTAAACAGATTTTAAATACTGCAAACGGGACTGAAGGTTTTTTTGAAAATGAGGTAGAAAATGAATTGGCACAGATTTATTTTAACCAGCATACACCAGACTCAGCCCAAAAATATGCAAGCGTGACGCTGGCGGGAGCAAACAAATTCAAAAATTATCTTGTCATCATGAATTCGTCCCGTCTATTATCACAACTTTTTGAAAAAACGGATCCGGCAAAAGCCTATAGCTTTTTAAAAATTTCAACCGATGCAAAAGATACCATCACAAATATTGAAAAAAACAAACAGGTTAAACAATTAGAAATAAAAGAAAAACAACGCATTGAGGATTTGAACTTAGCGGAAGTGTACGCTAAAAACCAGATGCGTTTTAATACAGCAATGGCTTTGTTCGTAAGTGCACTTGTCATTTCATTTGTTCTTTATCGCAACAATCGTAACAAACAAAAAACAAACCTGGCTTTGCAAGACAAAAATGAAAAAATAGAAAAGACAGTTTCCGCACTTAATAAATCACAGGCATCGCTTGTTGCCAGGAATGCAGAAAATGAATTATTGCTGAAAGAAATTCATCACCGGGTGAAAAATAATCTTGAAGTGGTTAGCAGCCTTCTTGCTTTGCAAAGCAATCAAATTGATGATCCCAACACGAGAGATGCGATGCTGGCCAGCCAGAACCGCGTTCAGTCAATCGGCATTGTTCACCAGAAATTATACCAGGGTGAAAACCTGGGCGCCATTGAAATGAAAGATTATTTTATCAACCTCAGCGAAAGCGTACTGGATTCCTTTGGCGCACACCAAAGGGTGCAGGTGGAATGCGCCATGAGCAAATTGAATGTAGATATAGATACAGCGGTACCGCTTGGCCTTATTGTAAACGAACTGCTTACCAACACGATTAAATACGCATTCCCCGAAGGCAGAAGCGGAAAAGTGCAGATCAAATTAGAGCAGGCAGCCAATGGTAATTTACAAATGCTGGTATCTGATAACGGCGTGGGCAAAAGCGGTAAGATAACCGGCACCGGCTTCGGTGGGCAACTTATTTCGCTGCTTACACAGCAATTGGGTGGCATTATGAAGGAGGACAACACCAACGGTACAAATATATCCTTTGAATTTAAATCAACCAAAGCTGCCTGATGGTGAAACGAAAAACGTTTTCAAAGTTTGTTTGCCTCAATCCTGGCAAAAGTATCTCCACTCTATGCTGTTGTTAGCGTCCTCGCCAACAACTGTTCCTTTAGGCGCTCATTTTTAAAAGAAAAGTTTTAGATTTATTCGATGCTTCTAAATTTTTATACTGGAGTAAAAGATTTTGCTTTTTTAACTCATTTCAAGTAGTACAAATTAAGGGTTGTTGGGGGGTAATAAAATAATTTTCTCTACCCACTTTATTATTTTGTAATTATCCCACTGTTGACGCAAGCATAGGGTTAGCGCAAGCATCCGCTTGTGCTTGCATCAATAAGAGCCATGAGTTGACATAAAATACAGCACCTGCATTATTTCAGTTGTTTTTAGTAAATGAGAGTTGGTTTAGCAGGTTAAAGTTTATTACATGTCACAAGCGAGGACGCTCAATGACGCTTTTGAAAGCGCAATTTTTTTTTTAGTGCCTGATGTTTGTAAGTCCTTAGTTACAAACTAAGGACAGCTCATCGCATGACTTTGATGTTACTACGGGTAGCGGGGGCGGATTAAATTCCAGAGCAGAAAAATTTAGAAGATTAAGCTAAAATTGTAATTATTGCATACACAGCATCGCAAGGAGTTGCGGGAGGGTCTATTAAAATATGTCATAACGTAAATGGGTATCCGATTAACAATTGTATTTCAGACAGGTTGAAATTTATTAATCATTATTTTTCCAAAATGATTCGCAAACTATTTTAATTTTTACAATTCGTGACAGCCTTTTGGGAGCAATGATTTATTTTTTTCATTTAAATTACTTCTTCCGTATTTTATATTTTTATCGGTTGATTTATCGTTTTCAAAATCCATGTATTTTGATGCTGAAGTGATTCCAGATTTTGGATTTCGGCATATTTACAACTTTGCACGATACATAGGTATGCTCACTCTTTTACCTGCAGCTAACCCCCAATCATCAGTTCATCTTTTATAATTGAGCCTGTGTCATCTTATATATCAATAACTTCATTCCAATACCTTGTAACGGTTCGCAAGCTCAACTGTCCTTTCAGTAATTTTGCACAGTTTCTTTTTTCACCTGATCGTAGTGTGAGAAGATTATTCACTCCTCAATTGTGCTGTATACAAAAAGCTATTCTTTTGTGATTGTTTCAATAAAAAATGGTGTACAGTGCTGCAAGTATGCCCACGATTATTGTTGAAC
>JBDUAY010000205.1:0-9799 GCA_040004415.1 Bacteroidota bacterium
AAACAATTTAAAAGGTATAAAAAAAATAAACATACTGAATTAACCGCAGCAATACGCTGCGGTTTTTCTATGGCAGATACCGAAGTGTAATTAATACCTTAATGTGAATAGTTCCATTCGGCACCGGTCATCATTTTTATGCCCGTTCATTCCCGTATTTTCTCATTGGCACATTTTTCACATTTACCGTTTCTATTAGTATCTTCGCAGTTGCATGAAGCATCTGAAGGCCGTCAATAAATATTTTTTTAAATACCGTTGGCGGTTGTTGCTGGGGGTAATTTTCATTACACTTTCTAATTATTTCCGGATACTTAGTCCGCAGTTGTCTGGCTACGTTGTAGATAAGGTAGAACAATCAGTACGCAGCTCAGTAGAAAAAATTAATCCTGCCGGCATTCACCGGTCAGCCAATTATGACATACTCGTACAAAAAATTATTGCCTGGCTGGATAATGGCACGGGCAGCTTCGCCCATACAATTGTTATTTGCGGTATTACACTGTTAATACTTGCATTGCTCGGCGGTTTCTTTATGTTTTTGATGCGGCAGACAGTTATTGTAATGAGCCGGCTGATTGAATACGATCAGAAAAACGAAGTGTATAATCATTATCAGTTACTGGATACCAGCTTTTATAAACGCAACAGCACCGGAGATTTGATGAATCGCATAACTGAAGATGTAAGTCGCGTAAGAATGTACACCGGCCCGGCCGTGATGTATTTCATTAACCTCGCGGTTACAATAGGGTTCAGCCTGTTTTTTATGATCCGCGAAAACGGCATGCTCACTTTATATGTTCTGTCTCCACTACCCATTTTGGCTATTACTATTTATTACGTAAATAATATTATTCATAAAAGAAGCGAACGCATACAAGCGTTGTTATCAGATTTAACAACTGCTGCGCAGGAATCTTATTCTGGTATCCGCGTTATTAAATCTTTTGTACAGGAAAAAGCGATGATGGGTTTTTTCAATAAGAACAGTGAGGATTATAAAACGAATGCGATCGGTTTATCTAAAGTGGAATCTATTTATTTTCCGGCAATGGGTTTGTTGATAGGGCTGAGTACGTTGCTTGCGATAATGATTGGTGGTTTGTATGCGCTTCACGGTCACCCGGATGTAACCACCGGTACGATTGCGGAATTTGTGATGTATGTAAACATGCTTACGTTTCCGGTAAGCGCCATCGGCTGGACGGCCAGCATGATTCAGCGGGCCTCGGCATCACAAAAAAGACTGAATGAATTTCTTGATACCGTTCCGGGCATACAGGATGCGCCAGGTGTTACAGAGCCGGTTCTGCAGGGTGACATTGTTTTCAATAAAGTGTATTTTACCTATCCGGATACAGGTATTCAGGCCATACAAAATTTTTCCTTTCACATAAAGGCCGGGCAGAAAGTTGCCATTATAGGCAGAACGGGTAGTGGCAAATCAACGGTAGCGCAGTTACTGTTGCGCATGTATAACCCTGATAGCGGAAACATCCTGATTGATGGGAATGACATTACAACCATACGGCTCAAAACGTTACGTGAACAGATTAGTTATGTTCCGCAGGATATTTTTCTTTTTAGCGATACAGTTACCGGCAATATTAAATTTGGCCTGTCAGATTCGCCATTTGAAAACGTAGCAAAGGCTGCTGTTTACGCGAGTGTAGATAAAGAGATCAAGGGCTTTGCGCAGCAGTACAATACCATGATTGGCGAACGTGGTGTTACACTTAGCGGCGGACAAAAACAGCGTATTTCCATTGCCCGGGCATTGATTAAAGACCCGCATATGGTCATCTTTGATGATTGCCTCAGTGCCGTAGATGCCAAAACAGAAAATGAAATTATTGGTAATTTATACCGTTTTCTACAGCAAAAAACAGCCATCATTATCACGCATCGTATTTTTTCTTTGTTCGATTTTGATAATATCCTCGTTTTGGACGATGGAAAAATTATAGAACAGGGCCGTCATACGGAACTTCTTGCACGCAATGGCTACTATCGCCGGTTATACGATGAACAGCAGGAACAGGAGGATGGCAACGGCCACCAAATCGCACTATAACGACTTCATTTTTTAAAGGAATTATTGTCTCTGGTTGCATACGCACATCACACCTAATACACTGCCAGCAAGGCATCCCGCTTGATCCCTATAAAAAAAGGTGCTTCGGATTTCACGATGGCTTGCCAGGAAATATAAGCAACACAATACCAGGCCTGTCTGGAAATTAGTTATTGCAAATAGATCAAAAGGCGCCCGCCGGGGGCATATTTGCATACAATTATATTATTATGGCTGAATATTCTTTAAAATGAAAGCCGGAAAAGAGTTTTCAAATTTTGCCAGTTCTAAAACAATATTATATTTGTAAGGTATTAATCAAACCAACATTTCGCTAACTGAAAAATTTTTACAACTGTGGCGTACGAAAATAACAACGAAAAAAGAATGGAAAGCGTTTATAGTAAACGCATCAGGGCTGGTAAAAGAAGAACGTATTTTTTTGACGTAAGGGCGACCCGTAGCAACGATTATTATCTTACGATTACAGAAAGCCGTAAAAAATTTGAAGGTGAAGGCTACGACAGGCACAAGATCTTTTTATATAAAGAAGATTTCAATAAGTTTATAAAGGGTTTGGTTGAAGCTGTTGATTATGTAAAAACAGAGTTGATGCCTGATTTTGATTTTGATGCATTTAATCATGATCAGCCGGTTGGTGAAAATGAATCAGAAGATGCGCCCCGCATTGCAGCTATCACTGAAGCCCCGCCAGAGGAAGTTGATGTGCCCGTAATGCCAATTGAAGCTGGCGCCGCCGTAAGCAGCATTACTAATACCAGCGCTACAGAAGAAGTAGACAAATGGTAAGTCATTTAATTGTATTGTACTAATATCAGTGGTAAAGCCTCCGTTATGGGGGCTTTTATTTTTACTTATTATCTGTCCAATGAAGATATTAAACTGCTGCTGCCTTCCATTATTGTAAGTTTCGTTCAACTTAAACCCGGTATTCAATGGCACTGACCCTGCCACACAGGGCGTTGGCAAACTACAAAAACGGTTTGTATTGGTTAAACAGCTCCGGGATTTTACTCCCACCAATTGGCAGGCTAAATGGTTCGCTCGTATCCGGATATCAACCAGGCCGCATTAATTATGCTGCAAACAAAGGAACCTGTATTACCAATACTGACAACTGGCCCTATCTTTATTATTACAATCACCCCCGGAGTTTGTGCTTGCAGCAATTTCATCGAATTACGGTCTGCCCGCCATAATTCGGACAACTCAAACAATATCATTTTAAGCCCTCCGTTCTACGAAGGGTTTTTGTAATATGGGGTGCTTGCAGCACTAAAAATGGTAAATCCAAATCTATGAAGTTCCTGAAACCAGTTCTAACTGCGGCTGCAATGCTATGTGCCGTTTGCTCCTTTTCGCAGGCAATTTGCGCTTTTGATCATGTGCAGGAACGGCTGTTAAAAGGAGATTCCGCTTACCGGAAGAGCTTTCTTGCAAATGAGGCTAAAATTCAGCAATTTATACGTAAACATCCTGCCCGGCCACAATCTGCACTGCGGGGTTCATCCATAAATGTTTCCCCATATCTTATTCCTGTTGTGGTGCACGTAATTCATACTGGTGGAGCTATTGGCAGCATTTATAATCCTACGGATGCCCAAATTACGGGGGCTATTAATTACTTAAACCAGGTATACAATGGTACTTATCCCGGATTGGAAGGCGTTGGAGATTTAGGGGTGCAGTTTGTACTGGCTGCCAGGGATACCAATTGTAACAGTTCGACAGGTATAGACAGGCTGGATGGCTCCTCCCTCGTTAATTATGCCGCCAACGGGGTTAATTCAAGTAATACAACCGGTGTTTCCGATCAAACTTTAAAGAATTTTGATCGTTGGGATCCGGTTAATTACTACAATATTTGGGTGGTTAATAAAATTGACGGACAAGATGGTACCAGCGGACAGTTTGTTGCTGGCTATGCCTATTTTGCAGGTTCTCCCGCTTCTTATGACGGCACTATAATGCTGGCTACACAGATGATTACGGGTCAAAAAACGTTGCCGCACGAAATCGGTCATGCATTGGCGCTTTATCATCCATTTCAAAATTCAACCGATAAAGACTCCTGCGAGATACAAACAGACTGCACGGCCAATGGAGACAAGGTATGCGATACTGACCCTATCAGCTTTAATCAGCTTGGCGGGGTGGTTGATTTTACCTGCCGAACCGGAACAAACGCATGTACCGGCACCGCTTATTCAATCAATACAGAACATAATTTCATGAATTATACGTCCTGCTATACTTTGTTTACAGCAGGTCAAAGCGCGCGTATGCAGGCTGCGATGGCGTTACCCAGCCGGCAGAGCCTGGTAAATTCTTCTGCCATCGGTGCTTACCCAACTTATAATACACCTGTTGCTTCGTGTACCCCTGCTACCGGTGCAACCGGCTTGTCAAACAATTACGCCGGCATTCTCAACGTTTCGTTGATTAATAAATCGTTTAGCAGCAGCACTGCCAAAATAGATGGCGGTTACATAGATAATACGGGTAAATGCCTGAACATGATCCAGATACAAAAAGGCAATACCTACACTATCAATACAACTGTACTGGCCCAAAATATAGAACAGTTGCGGATCTGGATTGATTACAATAATGATGGTGTTTTTGATAATACAACAGAGCAGCTGTATTACAACGGAACCCTGCCCGTGCCGGGCGGTGGCACCCACGTTACAGTGCCGGTCAGTTTTACAGTTCCCGGAACTGCTGCTTCCAACACTGTTTTAAGGATGCGGGTAATGGATGACCTCGCAGTTGGCTATCCGGGTGTTACTGCTCCTATTGGCGGTTGCACCAGCCCTTACTACGGGCAGGCCGAAGATTATCCCATTTATCTATCAGCGTTATTGCCTGTAAAATTTGAATATTTTAACGGGATAAAAAACAACAACGATGCGCTCTTATCATGGAAAACCTCATCTGAAGAAAATGCTAAAGAATTTCATGTAGAAAAATCTGCAGATGGTATTTCCTTTAACCAGGTAGGAACAGTAACGGCTGCTAACCTGTCAAGCGGATCTGTCTATTCTTTTACGGATAAAAATATTACAGGCCCTGAAAATTATTACAGGCTGCGCCAGATTGATATTGATGGAAAAGCCGCGCAAAGCAAGGTGGTTTTGATAAAAATGTCAGAAAGTACAGGCACGCGGTTAAAAATCGTGAATAATCCATTTACAGATCAGCTTGATATTGTATTAAATGGAATACGGAATGCCAGCAGTACCATCACCGTGTTTGATGTAACCGGCAGAAAAATATTCAGCAGAAATTATACAGTAATTGATGGCCAGGTTGAACATATTGATCTGTCTGGCGCCCAATTAAAAGCAGGCATGTATATTGTCCAGGCGCAAACAGGTGATAAAATAATGACTGCAAAAGTTATCAGGCAATAAGACTACAAATAAAATATTTGCATAAAAAATCCCGGCGTTTAGTGTACGCCGGGATTTTTTTATATTTGTTTGTTTTATTTCTTTTTTAATCCGGCGCCGGGATGCAATGGATTGGGCATATTGTCTTTTGAATTATCCAGCTGCAACTTGTTACCGGGCATATTTTCTACTTGCCTGATATCGGGTGCCAGCACTGCCATATTATCTGATGGCATATTGTAAACGATACCCCGGCTGGTTTTATTAATAACGCTGGCGCACGGATTGGCTGTTTCAAAACTATCCAGGTTTACAGTGTTACTGCAAATTGCCAGCATCGCAATAAAAAATATTTTTTGCATGATGAAATTAGTTTGGTCATTTGAAAAGTAAACTATTTCCGTAATTTCTTGTACGCATTAATCAAACCGTTGGTAGATGTATCGTGGCTGGAAATCATATCCTCATTTTCCAGTTCTGGTAAAATTTTGCCTGCCAGTTGTTTACCCAGTTCAACGCCCCATTGGTCAAAACTGAAAATATTCCAGATAACGCCCTGTACAAATATTTTATGCTCGTACAAAGCGATTAGCTGCCCCAGTGTAAAAGGCGTAATTTCTTTTATTAAAAAAGAATTGGTCGGACGATTTCCTTCAAAAACTTTATGCGGCAGCAGTTGCGCAATGTCTGCCGGTGCCATGCCTGATTTTTGCAATTCTTCTTTTGCTTCTTCACTGGTTTTGCCGTTCATCAACGCCTCGGTTTGCGCAAAGAAATTTGACAGCAGTTTGTTGTGGTGATCGCCAACAGGATTATGGCTGACGGCAGGTGCTATAAAATCGCACGGTATTAAAATGGTGCCCTGGTGAATGAGCTGGTAAAAAGCATGCTGCCCGTTGGTGCCGGGTTCTCCCCAGATAACAGAGCCCGTTTGGTGATCCACGCGTTCATTGCTCCTGGATACATATTTTCCATTGCTTTCCATATTTCCCTGCTGAAAGTAAGCTGCAAAGCGGTGCATATATTGATCGTACGGAAGAATGGCTTCGCTTTGCGATCCAAAAAAATTGCTGTACCACAAACCCACCAGTGCCATCAGCACCGGTAAGTTTTTTTCAGGTGCTGTATTTTTAAAATGGTTATCAGTTTCATGTGCACCTTTCAGCAGCGCTTCAAAATTATCATACCCAACGGTAAGTGCAATAGATAAACCAATGGCGCTCCATAAAGAATAGCGGCCGCCTACCCAATCCCAGAATTGAAACATATTGGCTTTATCGATGCCAAATTTTACTACGTCTTTTTCATTCGTGGAGAGTGCAGCAAAATGTTTGGCGATATGCGCTTCGTTTTTAGCTGCTTTCAAAAACCAATCCCGGGCGGTATTGGCATTGGTCATGGTTTCCTGGGTGGTAAATGTTTTAGAAGCAATGAGAAACAATGTTTCTTCAGGATTCACTTTTTTTAATGTTTCCACAATTTGTGAAGCATCTACGTTTGAAACAAAATACGGCTGGATGTTTTCTTTCCAGTAAGGCTTTAGCGCTTCGGTAACCATTACGGGGCCAAGGTCGCTGCCGCCGATGCCAATATTTACAATATAACGGATAGGCTTACCTGTATATCCTTTCCATTCACCGCTGTGAATTCTTTCACAAAAACTTTTCATTTGCGCCAGCACGCCGAGTACTTCGGGCATTACATCTTTTCCATCACTTAATATGGGTGAGCCGGGAAGATTTCTAAGTGCGATGTGCAATACACTTCTTTTTTCCGTTTCATTTATTTTCTCACCACTGTACATGGCGTTGATGGCTTCGGGTAATTTACATTCAGCGGCCAGTTGCTGCAATAGCAGCAAGGTTGCTTCTGTTATAATATTCTTTGAATAATCAAACAGGATCTCTCCGTATTGAATTGAAAATTTTTCAAAACGATCGCCATCCGATGCAAACAGTTGCCGCATCTTCGTTTTTTTCATTTCATGGTTATAATGATACTGTAATTTTTTCCAGGCTTCTGTAGTGGTGGGACTAATTCTTGGAAACATAAATGAGCAATTATTTTATGACGCGTTGAATAATGATTTACAGTAGAAGCCCGCCCGGATGAACCGTTCGGACGGGTGTGCGACGCAACGATGTTTACTGGTAGTACAAAAGTTGGGTCCTCAATAATACACGCAATGTAAAGAAAAAAATCTCATTCCCTCATCCCCGGCCTTTCCGCATGGGCGGAGAAGGGTGCCCCTCCGTAAAACTGTTCACAGGTTACAGGCGAAAGGCTTATAATAAAATTATTAGCTTATAAGAAAAAAGAAATGCTGTGGAACTTTTGGTTCGGCGTTCATAAAACAAATATTAGCGTAAAAAGAATACTATAAAACTGTTGGATCAAGATTGTAATTTATAATGAAACCTGCGGAGAGACACCCCTCTCCAGCGAAGCGGGAGAGGGGACGGGGGTGAGGTGTTGAGGTGTTTTATTTCAACTGCTTCACCGCCTCAATTATTTTAGGAACCACTTCAAACGCATCGCCAACAATACCATAATCAGCCGCTTTAAAAAAGGGCGCTTCCGGATCTTTATTGATCACTACAATTACTTTACTCCTGTTAACACCTGCCAGGTGCTGAATGGCACCGGAGATGCCAATAGCGATGTATAAATTAGGCGCGATGGCAAGACCTGTTTGTCCGACATGTTCATGGTGTGGACGCCAGCCGATATCTGCCACCGGTCTGCTGCACGCAGTAGCGGCATGTAACAATTTAGCGAGCTCTTCAATCATGCCCCAATTTTCAGGCCCTTTCAAACCACGGCCACCGCTTACGACGATGTCGGCTTCGCTTAAAGAAATTTCTCCGCTTACTTTATTTACAGCAGTCACTTTTATTTTCGACGCATCAATAGTAGCATTCAAAGTAACCACTTCTGCTGTTCCTTCTGTGGCAATTGTTTTATACGCGTTCGGGCTAAGTGAAATTATTTTAACGGGCGTGTTCACGGTAATGTTGGCATAAGCTTTTCCGCTGAATACATTTTTCTTTACCGTGAAACCGTTGCTTGTATCAGGCAAAGCAACCGCACCCGCCACCAGGCCGGCGTTCAGGCGCGCCGACAATCTTGGCGCGACGGCCTTACCATCAACATTATTGGAGAATATAACTACGGTAGCGCCGCTTTCCGCTACTGCCTGCGCAATCACTTTAGTATATACCTGCGCATCAAAATTGTTAAGCGCATCGTTGCTTATATGATGTATTTTTTTTATCCCATACTTGCCCAGGGCTGCCAGATCTTCATGGGTGGTACCGAGCACCACGCCTTCCGCCGTAGTATCTAATTGCGCTGCGATTGCGGCACCATAAGTTATGGCTTCCAGTGATGCTTTTTTTACGTGGCCTTCCGCCTGGTCGATAAATATTAATACTGACATGGTTTTTACCTCCTATCTTCCTGAAGGGAGAACATACATTAAAGTTCCCCCGCAAAGATGTTTTTTGATTATAATTTTGAAATAAGAGCTTTCCAATTTTGTTTGAATGTTACACCTAATCCTCACTTTACGGGGTCCGGGTTTCACATTAGATCGCTTTCGCTTCTTCATGCAGCAACCTCACCAGCTCAGCCGGATTATCTGCAGGCACTAGTTTTACACCAGCTTTTGCCGGTGGTAATACAAAATCAGCAACCACGGTAAGTGCATCAGCCGCAACAGCTTCTTTTACCTTCAACGGTTTGGTACGGGCGCCCATAATACCTTTCATATTCGGGATGCGTTGTTCCGCCATGCCTTTCTGACAACTAACGGTGAGGGGCAGACTAACTTCACACACTTCTTCGCCACCTTCTATTTCGCGTGTAATGGTGGCCGTTGTTCCGCTGATCTCAAATTTAACGGCGAGTGATACAAATGGAAGATCGAGCAGTTCTGAAACCATACCGCCAATAGAAGATCCATTATAGTCAATGGTTTCTTTACCGGTAAAAATTAAATCGTAACCGCCTTCTTTTGCTACAGCGGCTATCTGGGAAGCGATGAAAAAGCTGTCGTGGCTGTCTGTATTTACACGAATTGCTTCGTCTCCACCCAGCGCGAGTGCTTTACGTATAATCGGGTCGGCGTCAGCAGGGCCAACGGTAACCAGGTGTATAACAGTGGAAGGGTCTTTTTCTTTTAGTTCGATGGCACGCACCAAAGCATACCATTCATCGTATGGATTGATGATCCATTGTACCCCGGCTTCAGCGAATTTCGTATTGTTATCTGTGAAGGCTATTTTTGCCGTAGTGTCGGGCGTTT
>JBDUAY010000615.1:0-2921 GCA_040004415.1 Bacteroidota bacterium
AAGGTGCTTCCGGAACATCCGCCAGCCAAGTATGTCCGCCGCCATACGTATGTCCTGCTGCCCCCGACAGAATAGCAGACCAGGCAGCAAAACGGATGTCTCTGCCCGTAGGATTTCCTTCTACAAACTCGTACCAGGGCTCGGTTACTACTATTGGTTTATGCGGAATTGTTGAATAGGATTTACTAACTACCGAAGGAATCATTTCGTTTGCCATACGGCCGTGACCAACCTGGCTCTGGTTGTAATCCAGCCAGGATTCATTGTTCAAAATTTCTGTAGTTGACCATTGAGGCGCATCCATCCCGCCTCCCCAGTTAGGTGGGGTATTATGGACGCTCACAATACGATTATACGGATCTTCTTCCTTAATCATTGTGCCAAGATTCTTCCAGAAAGGCAAGCCCAAACCTCCATAATTGTCCATATTATATTCACCTGCAATTACCCATATTACATTATATGCTGCAAAGCGATGTACCAGATAACGCCACCACCGTTTTATTTTTTCTTCTCCCGCTGTGTTACCCAAATTTTCCCGGCTCCACCAGCCATGAATCCACATTGTAATTCCCTTGCTGTTCGCATAGGCAATCATACTGTCTACTTTTTTTATATGAGCAACATCCAGTACAGCAAACGTTGAGTCAAGCAAAGAGCTTTGTTGTCCCCAGCCATTTGCAGCAACAAACAATTGCCCTACGTTGAAACCTTTAGCGGCACGATCGTCTACTAAATCTTTGTACGTGGAAAAGTTAATTCCACGCTTTGTCCAGTTCCACCAGGTATCACCGATCCATAAAAACGGGGTACCATCGGCATATTGAAAATAATGGCCCGCCTGGTCACCCACGTTATTTACTTGCACCAAGCCATGGAGTGTGGCATTTTCATTTAACCTTTGCTGCGGCCAATCACCAACTTCAAGATTCCCCTTTACATTGGATAATCCAGGATCTTGTGAAAAACTTTTATAAGCCCAGGTACCTGTAAAAGGTGCGGAAAAGCGCACTTTCCAATTTTGTCCGCCATCCCAAAAACCAAATAACACCATCTTCTTTCCCATGGCTTCACCCTTAACTCCTGAAAATTCGACCCGGATTAACCCTTCTTTCTTATCAGCAGGGATTGCGGCATATGGGTTCACATATATATGTTTTGATTTTAGTTTTAATTCAAAAACTTCCCATTTCCGTATTTGTCCCTGAACCCCAAAAGAGAATAAAATAATTAAAGGAGAAATAAAGAAGAGTCTTTTACAATACATTGTTAAGTTTTATTTAAGAGTATACAACAGAGAACTGAATCAGGTCAGCCTTTTTCACTTCAAAAGAGTGTCTATTGATTGAATTTTGTTTCATTCCGGGTGGCAAATATATACGAATTAGTGCTTATTTTGTTTACATTTAATGAGATCAGGTTCCCCGGTTTTCATTATATCTTAATAACATATTTCTCTGGCCTGTGGGGCAACGGGCCAAACAAATTTTAGTCATTTGTTGCACTCATTTATCCGGCCTTAAAAATCAATTAACCCCTCGTTATGAGGTCGCTGGTTATTTACAGATTCTGAAGATCCAGGAGTTTAGGCCGCTGCATGCCACATTAAAAATTTTGGCAATCTATAAAATGAAAAACTAAATGACGACAAACAAACCTTTTATTGTTATTTCTCTATTTATTATCATATGCGCTTTCATTTCCCAAACTGCGTCAACACAAATAAGAATCGTGTGCATCGGCAATTCAATCACCCAGGGTAAAATTGGGCTGAAAGCAGACAGCAGTTATGAATACAGCTACCGTCCGTGGCTATGGGAAAAATTAATGCTAGCCGGATTTAAAGTGGATATGGTTGGCTTTCATCCTTATTTTTTTGACGAAAGAGAATTCATGCTTACTATGAAATTTGAAGTGAATGGTGTAGCGTTTGATAGAGATTGCGAAGCTTACTACGGCATTACCAGTACCGATTTTTTGAATGGCAGTGCTTCAGCAGGTTGGACCGGTGCACCTTTGCCAAAATTTGCAGATAGGATTAACGATGTGGAAAAAGGCTATACACCCGACATTGCACTTATTCATATGGGCACCAATGACCGCGATAGCACAGCAAATGAGGTTGCAGCCACACGTAAAAACATTGAGGCAATAATACAAGTGCTGAGAAATAAAAATCCTTCGGTGATAGTTTTTGTTGCTAAACTTATAACAGGCTGGAAAAAAATAAATAGCCAGGTTGATGACTTATGCAATGGGTTGCAGACACGGCAATCACCCGTAATTTCCGTCGACATGGAAACCGGTTTCATTAACGACCCAAAGGTCGAAGGCGCGATGACCTACGATTATGTGCATCCGAATAAGAAGGGCCAGTTGTTTATGATGGAACGATGGTATAAAGCCATCTTGCAAAATTTGCATGATGTTGAACCACCATCTCTGAAAGGCAAGCCTGTTATAGTACGCAAGCAGGGTAATAGTGCGATGCTTTCATGGAGTGCTGCGAATGATAATTATGGCATCAAGTCTTACATAATATCGGTGAATGGGAAATTGGTTGCAACCATAGATCAAAACAACACAGCTTATAGCCTGAAAGACCTCAACAAAGGACCGAATTACAAAATTACTATCAGCGCAAAAGACTGGTCGGGCAATAGCTCCAATGTAATAGCTGCTACCATTAAGATGAATAAAGCAGTAGCTAAAACCTCATTAAACAATCGTTCTAATGTTCACCGAAAGCTTGACGCATTCACCAATAAATAATGATAACGGCATTTGTTTTACAAGGTTTATAATAAGCGCCCTGTTTTTATTCTAGTAATCCTTTAACCCTAACCTATAAAAAGAATTAAAGGCAGCACTTACTATATACTTTAAAATAAGCAATGGATTTTTCTCGGTTTTAATATAGT
>JBDUAY010000206.1:0-9793 GCA_040004415.1 Bacteroidota bacterium
GATAGCCTGGGAAAACTGATTTTGAAACAACTGCAGCAATTGAAAAGTACTGCCACCAGTACCGGTAAGTCTGTTGCGGCAGGTGCATTACAAGTTCCGGGGCAAATATTGCGACAACGCATTTCCAGGCTCATGCAGACCGGTGATATAAAAGGGTTGATTAATCAATTTACAGGAATATTTAAACAACCTGTCCTGCAATGGAAAGGCGGGAGCATGAACATAACAGGTCAAACAGCCCCTTCCTTGTATAACGATGGTAACACATTTATAAATAGTATGGCGCTTTCCGGGTCTCTGACAGTAGCAGGTGTGCCGCTTGGAATGCGGTTTATGCGCCAGGATTTTAATGGTCCGTTATATTATTCGCGCAGCACATTTTCTTTTGAATTTGACAGGGAGGCATATCTTAATTCCCTACGGGATAAAATAAAATTAAAAATTAATACCAGCGACCTGCTGCCGGATTATAACGACGCATTGCAAAAACTGAAAGATAATGCAATAGCAAAATTAAGATTATCCCTTGATTCAATTAACAGCGTTTACAAAGGAAGCCTGAACAAACAACTGGAAGCATTGGGTGGTGCAGAAAATATATTGAAGGCAGATGCAAGCGTATTGCAGGAAAAATTACTTTCTGCAGAATTTCTTCAAAATATAGAACAGAAAAAAAACTTGCTTGCCCAGATGCAGCAACAGTTAAATGCTGGTGGCAAGGTTGATATGAATTTATATGATTCCGTGTTACAGTCCATTCAGGCAATGCCAGGTACAAATAAAATACTCAATACGATACACTCATTTAAAGAAGAAGCCCAAAAAAGCGGCCTGATTGAAAAATTACGGCAGGCTGAGGCTTTAAAAAAAAACAATGTGAAACAATGGCTGCGAGATCCCGATAAATTAAAATCACTCGCAAAAGAGCAGCTGGATTTAAATGGCATGCAAAAAATGTTTTTAAATATTAATCAGCTTACGGTTGGTATGAATACGATAAACCTTAGCCCGCTGACTGTTTATCAATATACAAACAACGGGTTTAATGCCTCGTTTGTTAATAATAAAACATACCTGTTTATCATGAGCGGCAGGCAGCAAGATTTGACGACGCTGTTCGACAGCCGCTATTCAACACCGTTATTTTCTATCGCCAATACTTCACGGGGCATTCGTATTGGAAAAGGCGATCTAACAGAAAGCCACACACATATTTCTTTGTTTACCTACAAGCAAAATAAAAGTGGTTACAATGACAATATCATAAATACAATGCCCGGCAGCACAATGGTTGCTACATTTAGCAACCGGGTAAAAATAGATAAAGAGCATTCCCTGGATATTGAAATTTCAAAATCGGCCCACAAATACGATAGACAGCAAAACATATACGATACACTGCAACAAGGCGGTAGTGTTCCAAAACAATTATTGGGCGGCGGAAACTTTATACAGCAAATGGCTTTTACGTTGCAATGGAAGGGGCAATTGAAAGAAAATGAACTTGATTATGATTTGCATGCTACCAGGATCGGCAATAATTATTCTAATCCGGGCAGCGTGTTTATCTCCGCAGGTACAACAGAATTTGGTGGCAGCCTTAGAAAATTTTTTTTAAAAAACCAGTTACAGATGTCTGCCAAAGGAAATTATCGCGGATATGAATACGGCGGCAACAATGCAAAATGGCGCAATTATAGTCTTTCCTTCCAGGGTAAATGGAAGTTGAAAAAGGGACAGTACATTTCTCTGCGGTATCAGCCTTATCAATCGTTACGAATACAGGATAATATAAAATACAATGCCGGTGGCAGTAGCCGTTTATCAGCCGATGGTAATATTCGAAAACGTTTTGGCAAGATAAATTATCAGCATACTATTAGCTTGTCTGCTTTAAAAAATAGCTGGCAGTTTGATAATATGCCGATAGAAAATAAATCTTTTCTTATCAGCTCCGTACAAGCGATTACCGTAAACAGAAAATCTTATTTTGTCAACATACAATATAATATTTCCAATCAACCTTCTTCACTGGTACTTCTTAATACGCAGTTTAATGCAGATGCAGGTTACATGTATACTATCTGTAAAAAAATTATGGGTTCCACGGCAATAAATTATAACAGTACAAAAGGATGGTTTCAACAAACGGGGATAAAACAAACATTCAGTGGCCAAATAGGGGAAAGGTTTATAGTAAGTCTGTATGCTGATATTATCAAAAATATAAGGGAATACAGGGCTAATAATATGGGGGCTTCCCGCCTCGATTGGAGTCTTCAGTATTTGTTAAAATAAATTTAAAGATGACAGTAGTCTTTTTACTTCCAGATAATATCAAATTAACTTTTATGTTTTTGTTATTTCTTTTTGTGGCTGAGGTTTTGCCAGCGCAAATAAATATACAATTCATGCCTGCATTGAATGGGCAGTCCGTCAATGGATTATTTACAGCGCAAATTCGAAATACCAGCACCATATTGTACAATGGCAAATTAAAAATTACGGTAAGGGATGTAAACAATAAGATAGTACTGCTTGCGCTTACACCTGCTGTTTCAGTAAAACCAGGTATTACGCTGGTGCAGGCATTAGCGCCTCAAACAAAAATACAATTTGGGAATAGCCCGGCTGCAAATTCCATTGCACAGACCGGCCGGTTCCCTGAGAATGAATATGAATACTGTTATGAATTTAGCGGAATGGAAAATAAACCAGGTACAGATGAGCAGGTGTTTGAAAATTGTTTTAATTATCTCATCCAGCCTGTTATTCCGTTAAGCTTGGTTTATCCGGGCGACGGAGATGAACTGTGTAACGCAAGGCCTGATTTTAACTGGCAGCCAGCGATGCCAGCAATCTCCGGTTATCATTACCGCATCATCGTTACAGAAAAAAAAGATCACCAGGCTGCTGCAGATGCTTTGCTGAATAATGTGCCCGTTTTTCAGCTGGATAATATTGCAGGGTTTATCCTGCGCTACCCTCCACAGGCGCCAGATTTACAAAGGGAAAAAAAATATGTGTGGCAGGTTGTTGTGTACGAAAGCGGCACCAAAGTAACCCAATCAGAAATATGGGAATTCGGCATTGCCTGTAACGATAGAAAGCCAGATTCTTCAAAGGAGAGTTACCGGCAATTAACCAGTGTGCTGAATGGAAATTATTATATGTCGGGCGGCACGTTGCGTTTTTCTGTCACTAATCCTTATAGTTTAACAGGGATGCAATATTCAATTACCGATATCTCGGATCCTACCAGGGAAATTAATAATCTGCCGCCAGTAAAAGTACAAACAGGATTCAATAAAATAGATATCGCGCTGGAAGATATAAATGGTATGCAAATAAATAAAAACTACCTGCTGAAAGTTAGAAACATTGGAGATCATATTCTGTACCTGCAATTTATTTACAAAGGAAATGAAGCTCAGTAGTAATGTACAAATAAGTATGCTGTCCTTATTAATAGTTGGCGTAAGCATCCAAACAGCATACAACAATAGGAAGATACTGAATAAGCACCCTGGGTTTATCAAAATGCAGACGCAGGTTAAAAAAATATCTGCTGGTATGATAACCGTACAATTATTACAGCCATTTCCAGGTGACGAAAATCAATGTAGAAATGATGTGTACAATATCCGGGTAATATTAAAAAGCAATGAGGCGGTGAAGAAAGCGCTTATGCCTTACATGAATTTTGGCATTCGAAATAGCATACGCGTTTTACAGGGTATTGACACGTTGTCCTGCGTCGCTTGTGAAAGAATACCAGGTATTGCCGGCAACGAGTTTCTGTATGCCATTATATTCAGTAAGCCTCCAAAGAATATAAATAATGGCAAACTTCGTATGTGCATAACCGATACAATTGCAGGGTTTGGCGTAACATCATTTAACATAGACGGATTGCAGTGAAATTAACAGCATTAAAACGTGAATGAATGAAACGATTGATAAATATAAAAAAACCAGTGGCTGCTTTCATGCTATTCATATTTACCTGCAATACACTGTGGCCCTCGGTTGGGTATGCATTAACAAGCGGACCTGCACAACCAGAGATGAAGGGTTTTGAACCCGCAGGTACAGCTAATCTTGTGGATGCATTCAGCGGCGATCTTACTTACAATATACCATTGATGGATGTGGATGGTTACCCTGTTAACATCGCTTATCATAGTGGAAGTGGTATGGATGATGAGGCAAGCTGGGTAGGATTTGGTTGGAGTCTTAACCCTGGCGTAATAGACCGTCAAATGCGCGGGCTACCAGATGATTTTAATGGAAATGGCTTGCAGGGAGACAAGATCCTCAAAGAATTTCATATGCGCGATGATATTACCGGAGGAGTAGATTTTGCTTTTGATCCTGAAGTATTTGGATTTAGCGTCGGGAAAATTTTAAAAGTTGGTGTGCAGGCAGGTGTTTTTTACAATAATAAAAGAGGACTCGGCATTCAACTGGGTTTAAATGCCAACGCACCTTTATTGTCAAATGGTAAAGCCACCGCAGGCACCAATACTGCCGGTCTTTCCACGGGCGCCAGCCTGAGTTTTAATTCTCAAAATGGAGCATCTTTTAATCCGAATATTAATTTTTCAATTACAGCCAAAAATATTGCTGATAATGAAAAAAATACTTCCAAATTAAGCCTGGGCGGATCCTTTCAATCCAGGGCGGGCCTGCAGGCAATTACACTGGCAGAATCTTATGGAACGGGAAGAACAATAAAAGACCAAAACAGGGAAATTGTAAGGTCATCCGGTGGTGAACTTGCATCTGCATCCATTTCATACGCTGCTCAAACCTTTTTACCTGAAACACAAGCTGATTATTTTAATCAATCGTATGCGGTATCGCCGCAATTCGGACCAACGGCCTGGGGCTTTTTTGCAGGCTTGCAATTAACCGGTCATTATTCCATGCAAAAGGTAGCCAGTCCATATTCAATTTACAACGCTTACGGATTTATGCACAGTAATGATGGCAAGAATGATGGTCGCGCGCTAATGGATTTTAATCGCGAAAAAGATGTCCCATACTTTGAAGGGGTACCCAATCTTCCAGTGCCGGTAGCTACGCCTGATTTATTTACTGTTCATTCGCAGGATGGCTCAGGGCAGTACCGTGCATATTTGGGGGGTACCGGTATTTTTTCAGATCATGATGCCAGTAATACATCCGTTAGTGCTTCACTGGGATTTGAAGTAGGAGCAGGCGCTGGTTTTAAAATTGGTGGAGATCTTCAGGCCAGTTTAAGCAAAACAATTACCACAAAATGGAAAACAGGAAACAAGGTTTTGTTTGAGGATAATAATAGTTATGATGCATATGGAAACTTTACAGGTGCTGGGGACGTCAGTGATGCCAGCTATGAACCCGTTTATTTCAAAAGAGTAGGTGAGCAGGTTCCTGTTGATGGCAGTATTTATGATAAGGTTAAAGGTAATATTCCTGTAAGAGTCAAAACAAAAGGCTCATTGGTTGGCCCTTCCGCCCGTAACATTCTGACTGCAAATGATAACACAGAAACAGCCATTGATCAGAAAATAGCAAGAGATAAACGCGAAGTAAGAAACAATACATTCAGTTATCTGACCAACGACCAGGTAAAAACGGGCGGGCTGGATAAAATAACGGCAGATTATTATTTATCTGCCGCCGGTTTTAAACCTTTCCTCAACAGGTGTACAGCAAATAGCATTGAAGCAACGCAACAGCCATATAGAAAAGGCCATCATATTGGAGAAATAACCATCACAGATGAAAGCGGCGGTAGAAAAATATACGGCATACCCGCCTACAATACATACCAGGAAGATGTAAGTTTTAGCATTGGGCAAAATAATAACGCAGAGGATAAAAAAAGAGGGTTGGTAAATTACGCGTCTGCAGATGCATCAATCAATAATAAAAATGGCCTTGATCATTTTTATAGCAAAGAAATAATTCCGGGTTATGCACATTCATTTTTATTGTCCGGTATTTTATCGTCAGATTACGTAGATATTAAAGGTGATGGCATTACCGATGATGATCTGGGTTCCGCAATTAAATTTAATTATTGGCGCAAGACAGACAAATTTCAATGGCGCACGCCTTATGCTGCAGGCAAGGCAAATTATAATGAAGGGCTGACGAGCGATAAGATGGATGACAGGGGTAATTATTCTTATGGAAGAAAGGAATTGTGGTACACACACACTATCGAATCAAAGACAATGGTGGCGGTTTTTGAAACTGGCGACCGGCAAGACGCCCTGGGTGCCGATGCTGCAGGAAATAAGGATGCATCGGCAGCTAACAGGCAGCAATACCTGAAAACAATTAAGCTCTATTCAAAGGCCGATTGGTATAAAGATCCTGCTACGGCATTGCCTGTTAAAACGGTACATTTTGTGTATGATTATTCGTTGTTTGCGGATGCAAACAATATTGCCGGGAGAGTCCCCAATAATACAGGATCGGTTATAACAAATGACGAAAATATTACAAGTAACCAGGGCGGTAAGTTAACCTTGAAGAAAATATATTTTACTTACCAGGGTAATACAAAAGGCATATTGCAGCCGTATGAGTTTCAATACGATTTCAATAAGCCGTACGATTGGAAGCAATATGATCGTTGGGGGAACTATAAAGATGTAAATGACGATAATCCTGCCGGGGTTAGCAATGATTATCATCCATACAGTACACAGAATAAAATAAAAGCTGATGCCAATGCGGCGCTGTGGCAGCTAACAAAAATTATAACCCCGGCTGGAGGCATCATCCAGGTTCAGTACGAAGCCGATGATTATATGTATGTACAGAACAGGAAAGCCATGCAGATGTATCCAATGGCTGGCGTAGGCGACGCGGTGAACAGCAATAATCAATATTATAAAAGTGATAAAGTATACGTACAACTTCCTGAAGCATTGTCTTCAGATGCAGAATTAAGGGCCAAATATTTTGACGGGGGAAATAATGTAAACAGTAAGAATTTATTTTTCAAGGCGCTCGTAAAACTTAAAAGTGGTAAAGATGAATCAGATTATGTATCTGGCTATGCAGAAATAGACAACATCAATACAGATGTGAAGCTTGCAGCCGGCTATACTGATATAGCTGAAATAAAAGTTAAAAAGATAAAAGGAGAAGGCGTTTCCACCGAATATCATCCAATCGCAAAGGCGGCCTGGCAGTTTATGCGTTTGAATACGCCGGCACTCGTTTACCCTGGTTATAATGTGCGTGAAGATCTCGGGCCCGTACAATTTATTAAAGCATTGGTTGGCGCCATCACCTCAATAACGGAATTACTGGCACCTTTCGATACAAGGGCCGAAATTAATAAACTGGCGCCATCCATAGATGTAAGCAAATCGTGGTTAAGATTAGACGCGGCCACCAATTCCACCAAAAAAATAAATGGTAAAGATTACTACGCCAAGCTCGGTGGCGGTTCAAGAGTAAAAGAAGTAAGCATGAGCGATGAATGGAAAGCCATGTCGCAATCAGATGCAGAAACAGCAACTTATTCAATGCTATATGATTATACAACTACCATAACGCTTTCGGACGGAGAAGTGGTAATGGCATCAAGTGGCGTGGCGGGTTACGAGCCGATGATTGGCAACGAAGAAAATCCATTTCATCAACCCAATAAATATCAGCAAAAAATAAAATTGGGACCAGATAATGCATTTTTTATAGACGAGCCACTGTGTGAATCTTATTTTCCTGCCGCCGGTGTAGGGTACAGCAAAGTAACGGTTAGAAATAAAGGAGCAGATGGACAAGCAGGTACAACCGGTTATACAGTCAGTGAATTTTATACACAGAAAGATTATCCAACAATAGTGGATCATACACCGATCGATGTCCAAAACTTTGGCGGCACAGGCATACTGCAATTGCTTAAAATTAAGAAGAACAATAGCAAAGTGATTTCACAGGGCTACACAATTGAGCTGAACGATATGCACGGCAAGCCGAAATCTGAAAAAGTGGTTGATAAAGGCGGTAATGAATTGTCTGCTGTTTACTATTATTATAAAACGACTAATACCGGTGTGCCTGAAAAAAAATTAAGTAATGATGCGCTTGTTTTACAGAATGATGGCACGGTAAGCAATGCAGTGATTGGGCGGGATATTGAAATGTATACTGATATGCGCAGCCAGACCAGTTTTACGGCAGGTATAAATGTGATGCTGAATGTGGATGCTATCTACCTGTTGCTAGCGATTTTGCCTGTGCCCGATATTCTACCCTTACCCAACGCAGAATATACTGGTTTCAGATCCGCTTCTACTATTAAAGTAATTCAGCAATTTGGCATTCTTGATAAAATAATTAAACGACAAAACGGATCCCAAATTACAACGGAGAACCTTGCATGGGATGCCGGTACCGGTGCAGTTTTATTGACACGTACGCAAAATGAATTCGATGATCCGGTATATAATCTTAGCTATCCTTCACATTGGATGTATGAAAAAGGTATGGGTCAGGCATACAAAAATATAGGGATCATAATTTCTAATTTTTCGGCGAATGCTGGTAATATTATTTCATCTCCGGCTACTGATTTTCTTGTTTCGGGCGATGAGTTACTAATAAAGGACAATGCTGGTGCTGTTACAGAATGCTGGATTAATAATGTTGGTACGGCAGCTTTTCCAAAACTTGTTTTGATTGATAAGGATGGCATGGCATTAACTATAAGTGGTAGCGCAACCATTATTCGTTCGGGCCGTCGCAATATGCACGGCATGGCAGTTGGCGGGCTGGTTTCGCTGGCAAATCCAATTAAAAATAGCAAACTGGATATTAGCGCATTTACAAAAATATTGGATGCCAGTGCAAGTGTTTATAATGATGAATGGGCGGTGGATGCGAAGAACGTAATTAAAAGTATCCAGGTTTGTCCGGATGGTTATTCAACGGATTTGTTTGCCCGTTGCTACAAAGATGTGGCAGCAGTTTCAGATCCTGCCTATGCAGTAAACACAAATATTGTAAGACAAAAAAATAATTTATACGGCACCTGTGGCACTTTTCTTAATAATATAAGCAGTTCTTATTTAACAGGCGCTGCGGTAGATCCGGCAGGCGCCAATAAAGTTTTATTAAATCAACCAAATGCCTGGCAGAATGGTACAACAAGTTGTGGCAACGGTGCATCAGGTGATTTTGATGGACCTTTAAACCGTTCCGGGATATGGCTGTCCGAAAGAAAAAATAGCAATTATTATAATCAATGGGTGGGTATTAAGACTAAGGTATTTATCAGTCATTATGATGTTACTAATAAATCAGCAGACGGTAAAACCGGGTACCTGTTTCTTGGTTTTGGTTCGCAGCATAGCATTGAAGTGCGCATTGACAATGTTCTTGTTGCTGCACATAACAGAAATGCGGACAACTTAAATACCAGTCCGTTGCGTACCTGGCGCATAAAGCCCATCAGTGTAAGCCTTGATCAGCAGCACGAGATTTTTATAAAAGTGAAGAATGAAGTGGCAAACAGTGAAGCTGTTTTGGGTGTTGAACTTTATAATAACACCTATGATGAACTTAAGGCTTCTGCATGTGTTTTTGAAACCTGTATGGCATGCAATTTTTGTGAAGCATGCCGAACGATGGATAATGCGGCCATCAATGCATCAGTTTGTGCTGATAAAATTTATGCGAAATCCATCTGGAGTACGAAATGCCTGTTGGGAAAAAGGTTTAATTACCACACCAATGCCGCGGGAACAGCTATCACAGACTTTGACCCGGTTTGTTCTGGAAC
>JBDUAY010000207.1:0-9787 GCA_040004415.1 Bacteroidota bacterium
ATGGTTGGTGTCCCACCGACCATTTTGCGGAGCATGCAAAGCCTTCAACACAAACACACATTGCATTGACAAAATCATTTTTCGAATGATGATTGATACCGCGACGCCTGTTATAAAACCAAACTATCATTCCGGTCGGTGAGACACCGGCCGGGGAGCGGCGACAATACAGTCATGGGCAAAAAAAAGCCATGGTTTTCACCATAGCTTCCTGCTTACTCAATCCGTTAATAATTAATGCATCGCTTCGCTCAAATCAACTTTCTTAGCCTGGCCGCCTTTTACAAATAATACAAATGGTACGCAAATAAGGAACATGATCCCGATGTACAGAAAAACATCCATATAAGATAATACCGCTGCTTGTTTACCGACAGCATATTCAAGCGATTGATACGTGCTTTGCAGTGCAGTATTAGTGGCCATACCTTTCATCTCAAAACCCTTTGCTATTCCCTGCACATGATTTGTTACTGTAGGATTATACTTGTCCAGTTTACTTACCAAATCGCTACGGTGTACCATATTCTGCCTGGCCATAAAAGTTGTTACCATCGCTATACCAAAAGAACCGCCCAGTTGACGCATCATACCTGTAAAGGCAGCGCCCTGTCCTATTTGCTGTCCTTTTAACGTGGAAAGCGACAGTGTGGTGATCGGAATAAACAACATACCCATTCCAACTCCGCGCACAATCAGCATCCAGAAAAAATTAGGTGACCCGGTATCTGGTGTTAATATTTTATATCCCCATAAAGAATATACAAAAAATAAGAACATGCCCAGCGCAATCAGGTATTGTTTAGGAACACCTTTTTGCAACATCTGGCCTATCAATGGCATCATAAAAGCGGTTGTAATGGCCGCTGGTATCATTAGCATACCCGCCTGCTGCGCCGTCCAGCCAAGTGTTGATTGGGTATAGAGTGGTATCACAAAAGTGGAGCTGTATAACCCCAAACCCATGATGAACGATAGCACAGTTCCAACCCGGAGGTTACCATTTTTTAATACGCGCAGCTCTACAATTGGATTTCGAAAAGTAAGCTCGCGCCAGATAAAAAAGAAAAATCCAAAAAAGGCGGTAACGGATAAGCTGGTGATAACGGAATCGTTGAACCAGTCGTCATCCTGTCCTTTTTCCAGCACATATTGCAATGAGCCTATACACATTATCAGCAAACCAATGCCCAGCCAGTCAACGTCTTTTGCCGCACTTTTTTCCCCGTACTTCGGACTGCGCACATACTGCAACGTTAGTAAGGTTGCAATAATGCCAATGGGAATATTGATATAAAAAATATTAGGCCATGAAGAGTGATCTATTATATATCCACCCAATGGCGGACCAAGTGTAGGACCGATGATAACACCCAATCCATAAATGGCCTGCGCCATGCCACGTTTCTCGGGGGGATAACTTTCCGTAATAATTGTTTGGGAAGTAACCAGCAATGCGCCGCCGCCTGCCCCCTGTATAAAACGGAAAATAACCAGTTCCCAGATGCCACTTGCATGACCGCATAAAAAAGAGCAAACGGTAAAGAGTACAATGGAAGCAGCAAAATAATTTCGCCTCCCAAATTGCTGGGCAAACCAACTGGTCATTGGTATGATGATTACATTACCAATGGCATAGGCTGTTACTACCCAGCCCACTTCAGACGTACTGGCACCAAGATTACCTTTCATATTATTCAAAGCCACATTCACGATGGTGGTATCTACTATCTCAAGCAGTGCACACATAATGGCCGTAAGGGTTATGATCACCCGTGCAGCGCCATACGTTACCAATGATTCTTGTTGTTGTTGCATACGATCTTATAAACTTTTATAAACCTACCCCAACCCCGGCCTCATCCGTCCGCCGGTTAGCGGAGACGGAAAGGATGATCTTCTATTTATGAGAGAACGGCACGAAAAAATATTCTTAATCCAGGTGAACATCAACTGTTACATTCATACCTGCTATCAGTTGCTTTACCAAACTATCTGCAGGTTGTGTAAATTGAATTTTTATTGGAAGACGCTGTACCACTTTTACAAAGTTTCCGCTGGAATTATCCGGGGGCAATAAAGCGAAACGCGCACCTGTTGCCGCAGCAAAAGAAGAAACAGTTGCCTCAAACGAATGATCAGGAAAAGCATCTGCATGTACAATTACTTTCTGGCCAACTTTCATTTTATCGAATTGCGTTTCTTTAAAATTTGCTACCACCCAAACATCCTGGTTCAACACAACACTAAATAAAGCCTGTCCCGTGGAAACGTATTGTCCTTCCTGAACATTTACTTTGGAAACCAGGCCATCTTCCGGCGCGGTAATAGCTGTGTAGGAAAGATTGAGCTTTGCATCATCCACATCTACCTGGCGTTGTTTAATGGTTGAATTGGCAATGGCAATTTGCGAAGAAGTAGCATGGCTCTGAGAAGCTACCGCACTGGTTTGTGAAGAAGCCTGGTTTTTTTGTTGCACCAGTACCTGCAATTGTTTTTCTGCTGTTTCTTTTGCAGCCTGCTGCTGTTCAAATTGTTGTTGCGTGATAGCATGATCTTTTATTAAATTGGCGTAACGATCATAATCCTGCGTGGTGCGCCGCACATTTATTTTAGCAGTTTCAATTTGTGCGTCGATAGTAGAAACACCCGCCTGTGATGATGCAATATTGGCGTTTGCGGCCACAGAAGAAGTTTTTGCCGCGCCCAAATTACTTTCCGCAGTAGCCAGGGCTGCCTCTGCCTGTGCCACTTTAATTTTTAGTTCCCTGTCGTCAAGCACCAGCAGCGTATCTCCTTTTTTAACTTCCTGGTTATCTTTTACACGAACTTGTGTAACGTACCCGGATATGCGCGGGATAACCGGGCTGATGTTTGCTTCGACCTGCGCATCATCCGTTTCTTCATGATGCTGCGCATGTATGTATTTACTGATGCCAAACCATGCACCAACTATCACCAGTACAATTAATATAATGGTAAACGTTTTGTTTGTTTTTTTAGGAGCTGGTTTTGGTGCTTTTGTTTCGTTCGGTTCCATATAAAATATTTATGCGTTTAAATTCAGTTGGTTTGATAATTATTTGGTTGATTGTAAAAGTCCGGCTGCCTGTAACAATTTATTATATGCTACTACGACATCTGCTTTTGCAAAAGCATGATTTAATTTTGCCTGCAATTGTGCCACATCTGCATCCAGTAATTCCGTTGTCGTAACAAGGCTGTTGTCGTATTTATTTTTTGTAATTTTATAATTTTCGTTCGCCTGATCAATGGCTTTTTCATACACATCAATTTTTTTCTGGCTCACCAAATAGCCCTGGTAAGCTTCATTGATCTGGTAACGCATATTATCATTCAGTCCTTCTTCATCTGCTACTATTTGCTGCTCTCTTGCTTTTGCCTGCGCAACTTTTGCTTTTGTTTTCCAGAGAGACGATAAACTGTATTGAACGCCTATGCCAATGTTTACCGCGTTTGTTATCGTAAGTAATCCCGGCACGTCGGCCGCAACATAACCGCCGCTCAAAGCAATGCCAGGATAGTATTCGCCTTTGGCAATTTTAATACCGGTACCGGCAGCTTTTTGCCGCAATGCAAGTGCTTTCAGATCTTTCCTGTTTTCCAATGCTTGCTTTTCATATTCGTCTATTGATTGTACAGCTGTGCGTTCCTGAATAATGGTTGTATCCTCAACAATAGTTGTTTTTTCCGGCAGGCCGAGCATAATGTCCATATTAACATTGGCCAGCTTCCAGTTACTTTCTGCATCGTATAAAGACAACTCAATAGTAGAAGTTTGCAATTGCACTTTCAACAGATCGTTGCGTGCAAGAATGCCATTTTTTTCGAGGTTAGAAAAATCCAAATCACGCTGGCGCGATTGTTCCAGGTTTTCTTTTACCAACCCAACTGCGGCCTTCGCTTTATATAGATTGATGTAAGCATTAACGGCATTTAAAATAAGGGCTTCCCGATTATTATCTGCGTCCAGTTCTGCGGCCTGCTCAAGATATTTGGCAGATTCTATTCCATATTGAATACGCATGCCCGAATAAAGTGGATAGGTTATGTTAGCAATACCATAAAAGGCAGAAGACACTTTTATATTATTGGAGTCTGCAGGCGCACTACCGCTGCTTGATTTTGTTTTCAGGTTTACATTGGGATTGTTCAACCTTAAATAGGAACCACTGATTTTAAAATCTGGAAGGCGCTGATCTTTTGCTTCGCGAACAGCAGCCATGGCTTCATCTATTTTCGCTTTATTGTTTTTTAACTGTTTGCTATTTTTAATACTTAGGTCAATGGCATCTTTAAGGGTGAGGTTCATTACAGTAGAATCCTGCGCCAGCAAATACTGGCTGCCCAGCAGGACAAGGAGTGTAAAGAAAAGTTGCAGTACCCGTTTTGATTTTTTGTACTTCATATTTTACGATTATGTTATTATTTCTGTGGCTGGTAAATTTTATGATGGTTGCCTTTTTTTAAGTGGCGTATTAATCAACATTCCATTCGTCGTGCAGCGCCATCACCGGTATCAGGTTCAGTTTAGCCAGTTCGCGCGCATAACTTTTATGAAATAAATTATACCAGACGCCGTGTTTGCGCGGTCTCACCACCAGCAGATCAATATGCTCATCCTCTACAAACTTTCCAATAGCCTGAACAATGTGTATATCCTGTATGGTATGATAAACCGGATGTACATCCTGCAGCTGTTCCTGCAAGGCAACAGTTGCTTCCTGTTCTTTTTTTTCATTCTGCTGTGGCTGAACAACAGCAATTACGTGCAGTTTTGCACCCGTATATTTTATTACTTTTTTAATTGATTCAATTGGTGATGTACTGTGCAGGTTACCCGGTATAGAGGCAAACGCTACCTGTCTAATCGCTTTATAAGAAACATCGCGTGGCACGGCCAGTACCGGTACAGGCAATTCTGTCATTGCCCTCAATGTATCAATGTCCCACGACCATACTTCGCCAAAAGCTGCCGGCGTGCCCAGTATAATTAAAACAGCTTCTTCCTCTTCAATGAGCTCTTGTAAGCTTTTAATATAATTTCCGATCAAAGCCTTGTATTGTATGCTGGCAGCCGGAAAGGTTTCTGTTACATCGTCAATTTCATCTTTCAATTTCTCAACCCGGTTTCCCAGTGAATCACTGATGGCGGCCATGGCTACCCCATCGCCCGAGTAAGAGGCCGGCACCGAATTAATGTTCACCAGCAGCAACCGAATATTAGTACTGGCCGAACTAAATGCACACGCATACCTGAATGCATTTTGTGCCGTTTGAGAAAAATCTGTCACTACAATAATCGTTGCCATAAATGTTTTTTATCAAAAGACTTTCAATCAATTAGGATGCCTGTTTTAATAAGTAATGAACAAATGTTCACTGGTATTGCAAAAAAAAATCAGCTTTTTAATCCATCCCAGCAAATAGTAAATGCATTTTTAATCATATCGGCCGATATCTTCTTTTTATGATAATTGACATATTTGATTATTTCAGTTACACTCCCCATCATAAAAATGAGCAGCATGATTGTATCAACATTCTTTAATATTTTTTCATCCTTGCCCCTGTCAATCAGTTTATACAAAGGTTGTATCAGCTGGCGGCTCATTTCTTTGGTAGATTCTGAAATAAAGGGCGAATGATAGCATTGCTCCATAAAAACACTTACGTCGAAGTTTTCCAGGCGATGATTTAAAATATTATTCCAGATTATTTTAAACCCATCTTTGAAAGGCATCGCATCGTTGTATCCTTTGAAATACGCACTAACAGAAGAAGCCCGGCAGCTTGCGTATAATTGGTTAACCAGTTCGTCCTTATCTTTAAAATAGATGTATAATGTGCCGGTTGCCATCTTTGCTTCTTTGGCTATTTGCCGCATGGTAATACCAGCAACCCCACTTTGCACCACCAGCACCAATGTAGCGGTAAAAATTTGTTGTACTTTATTATCGTCCCGGTGTTTCAAGGCGTAAAGATAAATGAACTTTTGTTCATTTTCACAATTCTGTCATAGCCGCTGAGAAATAAAATGTTACTAATTTATAAAAGCGTAAGGTTGAATTATTTAAGCGTCTCAATTTTATTAGCTCCGGTTAAAAAAAGATGCCATAAGTTAATTTGTTTATTTTTTTTCTTTGGTTATCTTACAAATCAAACTGAGCATCGTTGAACCTTACCGAAGACCAGATATTTGCCCTCGCACCGGATGAATCCTCCAAAAAATCTGGCAGAGAATTAGCCAACCCGTCCAAATGGGTAAGCAAAGCCATTAACGAAAAAGCGCTTTGGGGCGAATGCCAGGGCAGCGGCAGCAAACCTTATCAAACACAGATCGACATTATTGATATTGCTTTCAAATGTTCTTGTCCCAGCCGTAAATTTCCCTGCAAACATGGCCTGGGACTGCTGTTATTATATGCAAGACAAAAAAATGATTTTAAAATTAGCCCGGCGCCGGCATGGGTAGAAGATTGGATAAGCAAAAGAGGGGGTAAGCAAGAAAGCAAAACAGAAAAAGCAGAAAAGCCGGTGGATGAAGCAGCACAAGCCAAACGCCAGCAGGCGAGGCAAAAAAAAGTGAATGATGGTATTGAAGAATTACTGCGCTGGATAAAAGACATCATTCGCAACGGCATTATTTCAATTCCGGAAAAAGAAAATGCCTGGTTTGAAAACATGGCGAGGCGAATGGTGGATGCACAGGCACCCGGACTGGCAGGAATGGTGCGCAATCTCGGTGCCGTTAATTTTTTTTCAGAAGGATGGCAAACATCGTTTATGGATCGGTTGCTGCGTTTATTTATGATATTGCAGGGATACAAAAACAGCGACGATTTAAATGAAAGTTTACTAGCCGATATACGTGCTGCCATTGGCTTTACG
The DNA here is from genome assembly GCA_040004415.1 of Bacteroidota bacterium. GTDB lineage: Bacteria > Bacteroidota > Bacteroidia > Chitinophagales > Chitinophagaceae > JACMLD01. Next base: position 6,913 of record JBDUAY010000207.1, read on the forward strand.
CAAAACCAGGAGGAATTAAAAGAACATAAAGGCGTAAATGATACCTGGCTGGTGTTGGGTAAACAAATTACGGAAGAAGATAATCTTACTACAGAACGCAACTGGCTTTTTGGAACAAATACCAGACAATATGCGCTGGTTTTGCAGTTTTTAATTCGTGGCCAGGGCGCGCAATATGCATTAACCCCAGGCCAGGTTATGGAGGCGGAACTGGTTTTTTTTCCGTCTGCAATTCCTTTAAGAGCTATTATAAAAAGCCAAATGAACGCAAGCATTCCACTTTCTGTAACAGGATTTGGCAACTGGCAGGAAGTGGGCGCATTTGAAACAGAACTCACCAGTAAATTGCCTTTTAGAAATGAACGGCCATATATCATTGAACAACTTACACCAGTATGGCATAACCAGCAATGGTGGTTGCAGGATAATCAATCAGCAATTATGCCTGTAAAAGCGGGGTTTGTCAATATCTGGACCGTACTGTCACTGAGTGGCGGAGCGCCACTACACATGGCCGTGATAGGCAAAGAAAAAGAGTATGAGCCTGTCGGCGTATGGTATAATAATGAATACAAAATTATATAGTATGCCAGGTAAGACCTTACCAATTATTTTCTTTGCATGAATGAGTAATGCTGTTAACACAAAGGCTATCAAATAGAAGAAATAAGAAAGCGCTTATGCAGTTTTGGAATCAAATCATACATACCGCATTACTGGGCACCGATAAAAAACAATTGGTACCAGCAGAACTTGGGCCTGTACTATCGGCAATTGCAGAAGAGGTTGCCCCGCAACCAGCATCAAAAGAAGAACAGTTTCTACAAATTGCATCTTTGGCTTTTAATTACCGGCTGGCGGGTGTTACAGTGTTGCAAAAAAAAGAGTTTACTATTTCTACCGCCGTAGTGGAAGAAAAAGAATATTGTTCAGCCGCAGCCACCCGGGTTCTAAAAGATATTCTACTGGAAGAAAGCCTGCCATTGCTAAAATTTTGGTTACAAGCTTGTCAGTATAAAAAAAGATTGGTTACGCCCGACCTTTTACCGGTTATTTTAAAAACTGGTGCAGCACAAAAAGCACTGCAGCAGGTTATTATTGATTGCGGCGGAAAAAGAGCAGAATGGCTTAGCCAGTTTAATACCGACTGGAAATTTTCATCGGGAATCAGTAGAGAAGAGCTATGGCAAACGGGTACGCCTGAACAACGAAGAGTAATACTTCAGCAGTTAAGAAAAGAAGATCCGGCCATGGCGCTTGAATGGATACAACAAACCTGGCCACAGGAAGATGCGAATACAAAAGCAGATTTTATCAAAATCCTCCTCATCAGCTTAAGTGAGAATGATATTACTTTTCTGGAGCGTTTATCCAATGAAAAAAGTAAAAAAGTAAAGGACGAAGCGCTGGCTTTGTTAAAAAAAATTCCCACTTCTTCTATTGTTCAGCAATATTGGAACATCATTAAGCAGTCGCTCCTGGTAAAGAAAGAAAAAGCTTTGCTGGGTATGGTGAATAAAACAGTTTTGCAGGTCGGTCATCCATCTTCAATAGATGAAACGATATTTAAAACCGGTATAGAAAAGCTCAGCAATAATAAAGAATTTACCGATGAAGACTATATTGCTTATCAGCTGATGCAAAACATTCCACTTTCTTTCTATGAGGCCCAATGGCAATTGAAACCGGAAGAAATTATCGATCTTTTTCAGAAGAATTCCGCCAGTAAAAGATTCTTACCTGCATTGGTTTTATCAATTGTACATTTTAGTGATGAGCGCTGGGCCATTTTCTTTATGCAATACTGCACCACTTTTTACACTGATATTATTCCATTGCTGCCGGTAAAACAACAGGAATATTACAGCAATAAATTTTTCACCGACCAACCTGAAAATATTATTCATCATGCAACACAACGTGAACATGAGTGGGGTCCGGAACTTGCTGCGTCCATTCTCAGGCATGCGGCTAAAAGTCCTTACCAGTATAACCGTTCATTTTTTAATCAGCATATCCATTTAATACCATTTGCTATTGCTGCAGAACTTGAGCGATTTACACCGACCGATGATGGTTTCCGTGTTATGTGGAGTAATACCAGCGGCTATATTTTAAAATTGCTTTCATTAAAAATACAAACCCTTAAAGCCTTTAACGAATAAACTAATCTTATGTCAAGCATTTTACGTCAGCACGCCGAGCAATTATATGCACAGGAACTGGAAGAGCTGGTTAAACAGGATAACGGAAAGCGCCCAACCAACTGGAAGCTATCGCCATCGTCGGTTGTGGTTTATTTACTGGGGGGAAAATTAAAAAACGGTTTTATTGTTTCGCCAAAATACATCGGTAACAAACGCCTGATGGAAATTGCCGTGGCTACTTTAACCACCGATAGGGCGTTACTTTTATATGGTTTGCCGGGTACTGCAAAAAGTTGGGTGAGCGAACATCTTGCAGCGGCCATCAGTGGAGATTCTACATTAATTGTACAGGGAACTGCGGGCACCAGTGAAGAGTCTATTCGTTATGGATGGAACTATGCACGGCTTCTGGCAGAAGGGCCCAGTGAAAAAGCGCTGGTTGAAACACCCGTGATAAGAGCCATGAAAGATGGCAAGATTGCGCGCATAGAAGAACTGACCAGGATTGGCGCGGATGTGCAGGATGCATTGATAACAATTCTTTCAGAAAAATCACTACCCGTTCCTGAACTGAATACCGAAGTGCAGGCTGTTAAAGGATTTAATATTATTGCTACGGCCAACAACCGCGATAAAGGAGTGAACGAGTTATCAAGTGCGTTAAAGCGGCGGTTCAATACCGTTATATTGCCGGTGCCAGATTCAATGGATGAAGAAATTGACATCGT
>JBDUAY010000616.1:0-2916 GCA_040004415.1 Bacteroidota bacterium
CGTTACAAAGAACATGATTTTTATTATCGCAGTTATCCATACACGGTAGAATATGAAGAAGAAGATGATATTGAGGGCATACAGGGTTTTGATGACTGGATGCCGTTGAGAAAGCCCGGCAGATCTGTGCAGAACAGCAAGTACACCGTGGTAGCGCCTAAAGAATACAAATTAAGGTATAAGTTATCTAACTGTACAATACAACCCGTTATTACAGAAACGACAGACAAAAAAACATATACCTGGGAAATTAAAAATCTTTCAGCATTATCAGTTGAATCCAACGGTCCTTCATGGAATGAGATTGTTCCTTCGGTCTTGTTTGCACCTTCTGATTTTGAAGTAAGCGGTTATAAAGGAAATATGTCTACCTGGCAGGATTATGGAAAATTCATGTACCAACTCATTAAGGGGCGGGATGTTTTACCAGATAATATTAAAGCGAAAGTGCATGAATTAACAGACGGACTTAAGGATGAAAGACAGAAAGTATATGTTCTGTATGATTTTCTCCAGAAAAATACACATTATATAAGTATTCAGCTTGGTATTGGTGGATGGCAGCCTTTTGATGCCGCATATGTAGCTACTAAAAAATATGGCGACTGTAAGGCATTGTCGAACTATATGGTTGCTTTGCTAAAAGAAGCTGGCATTAAAGGTAAATATGTGGAAATTGAATCCGGTTACAATGCAGACCCGCTGATTGAAGATTTTCCCAGTGCCCAGGGAAATCATGTAATTGCCTGTGTACCCATGGCAAAAGATACTATTTGGCTGGAATGTACGAGCCAGATAGAGTCGCCCGGTTATATGGGAAGCTTTACTGGTGATAGAAAAGCCATTTTAATTGATGAAGATGGTGCCCATATCGTAAGTACACCCCGGTACAGCGCGGCAGATAATATTCAATTGCGTATAGTGAATGCCGTTATTTCCCCGGAAGGTAACCTGGACGCGCAGGTAAATACACGTTCAACAGGCATACAACAGGAACTGGCCCATGGTCTTTTATACGGATCCAGTAAGGAGCAGCGTGACAAATATCTTAATGAGTCTCTTAATTTACCTACGTACCAGGTGGATAAAAGTAATTATGAAGAAGAAAAGGGGCGCATTCCTGCTATGAAAGAATACCTGCATGTTACATCCGTAGGTTATGCCAGTGTAACTGGTAAAAGATTATTTATCGCACCCAATCTTTTCGACAAAACCGGCTTGAAATATCCTTCCGATTCTATACGAAAATACGATATCGTTTATGAAAATGCGTTCAGGGATGTTGACTCAATTACGATAATAATACCTGCAGGATATTCCCCGGAATCGGTGCCCCAGAATGTAAAACTTGAGAGCCGTTTTGGAAGATATGCGTTTAACTTAAAAATAGACGGCGATAAGATAAGTTATAACCGCATACTGGAAAAATCACGCAATCGTTTTCCCGCCAGCGACTATGGCGATTTAGTTAAGTTTCAGGATCAGATTTATAAAGCTGATCATGCGAGAATTGTGCTGGTGAAGAAAGAGTGAGGTGATTACTAATCACTTACAGTTGCTGGTCATTTGCTGATCAATGGCATCCTTCAGTGCATCGTACATGTCTTTTTTCTGTTCGGTCAGCAAGCTCTTTACAAAAAGCAGGCAGGCGTAGCCACGACAATAGTCAACATACGGATAAGTACCATATAAGCCAGGGCATGTTATCACGGTACCCTCTCCGTTAACATCTTTATCACGTATCCAATCGCCCAGTCCGTAACCATAACCAAGTGTAAGCGTTGGTTGATATTTAATGGTGGCGGCACCGGTTTGCACTTTTTGCATTTCGGCGATAGCTTTTTCACTCAAAATACGTTTGCCTTCAAACATGCCCCTGTTCAAAATCATACTTAGAAAATTGATATAATCGTTTGCGGTAGACATCGCTCCGGCAGATGGGCTGATTGCTTTGTCGAAATCAACATAAAAAGTTGTCTGCCGCATTTTTAATGGACGGAGCAGCCGGTCGGATATCAGACGGTCGAATGTTTTTTTGCTTACAATTTCAAGGATCCGGCCAACGATATCTAAACCAATATCACTATAGAAAAACATTTCTCCGGGATTGCGCTCAATTTCACGTTTTGCGATTCCAGTTGCTTCATCTTCCAGCGAGCTGTATTTTTTATTTTGCAGGGCGGCCTTTAAACCGGGTTCCTCAGCATGTATGCCTGTTGTATGCGTCAGGCAATTGCGAATGGTGATATAGCGCTTGCTGTAAGAAGTAAAAATGGGTATGTATTTTGTCACGGGGTCGTCCAATGATATTTTTCCTTCGTCTACGAAAATCATGGCGAGTGCGGCCGTAAGCCATTTGCTGGCGCCGGCAATGGGCGCCTGGGTTTTTCCCGTAAATTCCTTGTCAAGTTGCTTGTTATAAATAAGTTTTCCGTCCTTATAAATCATGGCAATCACCCCTCCACCCAATAGCTTTTGATTCTTTGCCAGGAGATCATCCACGGAACTAAAATTCGATTGGCCAAACACGGGCTGCAACAATAGCAGTAAAGCTAATAAAGGACTGAATTTGAGGCAGTTTGAATGAATTTTATATGACATACTATCAGGCATTATGCTTTGGATTGTGATTTGCGTACCAGATTAAAGTTATTTGATATTATGTAACGGCATTGCAGGCATTTGTTAATCATTTGTTGCTTAAGGCATCAGAAGCGAAACTATTTATGCAGATTACGGTTTAACGTTGAATTGAGTTGGTTTATTTGCTGTATACACATTAAAATAGCTGTCTGTAACAACTCTCCGGATACAAAAAAAGAATTTTAACGATAACTAATTTATTAAAGATATGAATGTAAACAATTTTACCATCAAAGCACAGGAAGCCATTGCTGCGGCCCAGCAAATCGCTTT
>JBDUAY010000617.1:0-2912 GCA_040004415.1 Bacteroidota bacterium
CGTTTTCCTGATATGAGCGAGCCGTATAAAAAAGAACTTATAAAAAAAGCGGAGGCCATTGCTGCAAGACTGGGTATTGTTGTAAAAAAAGGTGTTTACTGTGGTGTAACCGGGCCAACGTTTGAAACCAGGGCAGAATACAAACTCATTCATTTAATGGGTGGTGATGCGGTAGGCATGAGCACTGTGCAGGAAGTGATTACAGCCGTGCATGCGGGGCTGCCGGTATTTGCCATGAGTGTTATAACGGACATCGGCATACGCGAAGAAGAAAACACCATTACGCATGCAGAAGTACTGCAGGCAGCCAAAGATGCAGAGCCTAAGTTCAGTGCCATCTTTAAGGAAATGGTAATAGCAGTATAGTATAAGATTAACTTTCTGCTGAACGTCTTTGTCACATTTGATAAGTAATTTGCCCGTAATTATCTTGATCCGACATTTTTACATAATATTTTTTGTATTACTGGTTGTTGCTGTGAAAAGCAACGCCCAAAGTGGTATTATGAGCCGTATACCACATCCCGGAGGTGGGGGAGGTGGCGGTTCAAAAGACAGTCTCAAGCATCGTACCGGGCAGGAAGATTCTATCACCATAAATTTTCGCTATCTCGATAGCAGCCGTTACCTTAAGTTTGATTCCTCCATTGATGATTTTTCAAAAAAATTTCTTATTCCTGCCAATTATCTTTACCTGGGCAATACCGGTAGCGCAGCCAAGTCCTTGCTGTTTTCGCCGTTGATGAAAGCGGGGTGGGACGCGGGCTTTCATGCATACGACATTTATAGGATCAAACCAGAAGACACCAGGTTTTTTAGTACCACGAGGCCCTATACAGAACTAAATTTTATTTTAAGCAGCAAGCAGGAACAAATGGTGCAGGTGTTGCACACCCAGAATATTAATCCCAACTGGAATTTCGCTTTTCAATACCGGTTACTCACCTCTCCGGGATTTTTTAAAAATCAAAACACGGCACAATCCAGCTACCGGATAAATTCCGGTTATCAGTCGCCCAACCGCCGCTATCATTTATTTTTTATGTTCATCAATAACAACATAAAAGCGTCTGAAAACGGGGGAATCGTAAATAAAAATGATTTGGCGGATTTGGCTGATCATAAAGACAGATCAACGATTAGTGTAAACCTGGGGCCGGTTCTTCCGGGTTCCGTTAGCCCTTTTACTACGTCAATAGCCACGGGTACACAATATAAAATTAGCAATTTTATTCTACGCCAGCAATACGATTTGGGAAAGAAAGATTCAGTACAAACGGATTCTGTAACCATACATTTATTTTATCCTACGCTCCGCCTCGAACATACTTTCCAGTTCAATAATTACACCTACCAATTTATTGACAAGGCCCCAACTGTTTATAATGACACTGGTTTTTACCAGCCGTTTTATAATTTTCTTTCGGTTCCGGCCAGCTACCAACTGCAGGATAAATGGAGTGAACTCGTGAATGATTTTTCCGTCTACCAATTTCCAGACACTAAAAACCCACAACAGTTTTTTAAACTTGGCGCCAGTTTACAAAATCTGAAAGGTGTTTTTGACGGAGGATCCGCAAGTTATCAAAACACGTGGGTGCATGCTGAGTATAGAAATAAAACACGTAACCAGAAATGGGACGCTGAAGCACAGGGAGAATTGTATGTAACCGGTTTGAATGCGGGTGATTACAATGCATATGGCAGCTTGCGGCGTTTAATCAGTAAGCAACTGGGTTTTCTACAGGTTGGTTTTCAGAATGTAAACCGTTCTCCATCCTATATTTTTAACCCGCTGAGTAGTTTCAACATTGCTAACATAAATGGTTTTAATAAAGAAAATACTACGCGCGTTTTTGGATCTATAGAACAACCGCAGCGTAAATTGAAGTTAACCGGCAATTATTACCTGGCAACCAATTACAGTTATTTCAGTGATTATTATCATGCACAACAATTTTCGGGCGTGTTTACCATGCTGCAGGTAAGCGCCGAAAAAGAAATTCGTTTAACGAGGCGGTTACAATGGTTGCTGGAAGTAACTGTCCAGCAAAAGGCCGGCAACGGACCGGTGAATGTTCCGCTGGTATATACCCGGAGCAGGATAGGCTACCATGGCAATCTGGGTTTCAAAAATCTTTTAATGTCGGCTGGTATTGAAATTAAATACAACACACCATATAAAGCGGATGGTTACTCTCCGCTGCTGGGTCAATTTTATTACCAGGATACAGCAACTGTACGTTTGAAACTGCCGGTTATCAGCGCGTACATGCATTTTCGCATAAAAAGCTTTACGTCTTATATACGAATAGAAAATATTAATACCGTAAGCACCAAAGATGGTTTCGGGTTTACCAATAATAATCTGGCTATTGCGGGCTACCCATATCCCGGTTTGCAAATTCGGGTAGGTATTTTCTGGAGTTTCGTAAATTAATCTTGTCAGCCAGGATTTAACAAACAGGGTGTTGCCTTTCTCAGCTTTAGTTTTTACATTTGTGTCGCTTCATGAAAAAAATTCTGGCCATAGTTGTTTCCTGCGTGTATCTCGCCATTACCAGCGGACTGGTTTTGCAGATACATTATTGTATGGACAAGCAGGTTGGTTCTTCCGTGAAGTTTGCAGAAGTGAACACACATACCTGCACCGTTTGCGGTATGCAGAATGCAAAGAATAAGTGTTGTCATGATGAAGTAAAATTCATCAAACTGCAGGATGTGCACAAACAAGCTACTGCTGATTATACCATTGCGCCGCCGCCAGCAGTTTCACAGGAATTTGATCTCATCAATACTCCTTTATACGCAGTTGCTGATTCTGCAGCCATCCGCAATAACGCTCCGCCCGACGATGATGACGGGCAGCCTTCACTTTTTATCTTTAATCATTTTTTTCGCATTTAAACAGT
>JBDUAY010000208.1:0-9735 GCA_040004415.1 Bacteroidota bacterium
GCCCGTCTCATGCGGGTAATCTTCGCGGCGCCAATCCAGCAATGAATAATATAAAAAAAGTTTAACGCCTTGTTTATGACATTCATCCGCCATCATTTTCACCACGTCTTTTTTATACGGTGTATTCATAATATTAAAATCACTGTATTTGGTATCCCACATACTGAAGCCATCGTGATGACGTGTAATTAGGGTGATGTATTTCATACCAGCATTCTTAGCCATACTTACCCATTGTTCCGCGTTAAAATCTATAGGATTGAAAAAATCCATCAGCCGGGTATAGTTCTTCACCGTAATGCCTCTTTCATTCATCACCCATTCTCCGGAACCGGGAATACTGAACGGGCCCCAGTGAATAAATAATCCAAAACGGGCGTTGTTAAACCATTCACGCGCTTTAATATTTTCGGGCGCGGGTGTATAATCCTGTGCATGAATGGCTGAATAGAAAAATAAACAGAGCAGGGCAATAGTCAATTGCTTCATAATAATTGGCATGTTGGTGAAGGAAATTTTCGAAGGTTTAAAACTAAGCAAATATATATAGGATTGCCTGACCAATTTATTTATACCCGGGGCGGGTATGACTGTAAATAACCTATTTTTATTAACACCTGCATTTTTTTTGCACGAAGAATATTACCTGTTTCCTCCTTCTTGCGTGTAGCATTTTATCTAACGCACAGCAGTCATCACACTTGATGCTTTGGGTAAAAGTAATGAAAGATAAAAAATACAAAAAAGCCATTTCAGAAATAAAGACTTGATAGCGACGGGCGGAAAGACCAAGGTGTTGGCAAACGATACGTTAGCTATAAATGAACGCCTTGAAAATTTTTATTGTACAGTATTGTTTAAAATCAGGGAATAGAAAAAATCAGCCGGCGCACTGGAAGAAATAAAAAATAACAAATCCAATGTGTATAAAATAAATGTTTTACAGCAACCATACTAAAATTCTAAAACAAAAAAGGACCACCCATACGGATAGTCCCTGATTGTATTTTCTGCTAATTAAAACCAATACTTTTATTTATCCCACCATACGCGTCCGGTATAAACATCGCCACCAGTGAGGGAGGAAACTGCAGTCTTATAGTTTGCAGGGTTAGCAGATGCTTCGCCCGTTGGATAAGACTGCCTTCTTGGTATAGTTGCATTTGTAAAATTACCAGGATAAACAACTGGTGTCAGAACAGGGTATCCAGACCTTCTCCAGTTGCTCCATGCTTCATCAAACTCAAAAATAGAGCTGGTGAATACCCAATACTGTGTGTTGATTTGTTGCAATGAGTTAGCAGTCGTAGTTACATCCAGGGGATGTGCAGCAGCGTAGATAGTTGCTGTAGCCGGAAGGATAGCTCCCGAAGCAGCAAAAGTACCTAACGTCGTCAGAGCAGCTACTATAGCATTGTTATAGTGTACAGCTGCAGCAGAACCAACACTCCACCCTCTTACGGCAGCTTCTGCAAGCAAGAATTCTGTTTGCGCGTACGTTAAGATAAACGTAGGTGCATTCAGGGAAAGATACAGCGCTGTAGTTGGCCGCGAGTAACGACCGGTAACGTTAGGCTGATCAGTATAAGTAGAGGTATTGGTCGTGGGATCTGCAGGACTTGCGCCGGGATAAGCCGGTGCATGCGAAATATCTGTAGCACCACCATTTTGATCGTAACCATTCGGCATACCCTGCTGATTGATTGCTGTTGGATCGCCAGCAAGTTTTTGATTGGCAGTATTTGCTACCCCGTTTTTAGGTACTTCTGCAATAATGCTTAACCTTGGATCTGCAGTTGTTTTCAGGTAATCAATTAATACTTTTCCCCATTTAACTTCTGAATAATCTTCACCAGTTGTAAGGGCAGCTGTATTGTTATTGTGAAAACCGCTCGTGTTGTCATATACCAGGTAAAGGTTGTCAGCGTTACTGGTAAATACGCCACTGGCAAAAGCTTTCTCAGCATATTTTTTTGCAGTAACCGCATCCACTTTTGTTAAACGCATCGCCATACGCAGCATTAATGAATAACCAAATTTTTTCCATAATGTTACATCACCTTTATAAGACGTTGCATCATTCGTTGGTTTTGCTTTAGATGCGTCAAGGGTAGGAAGCACACTGTCAAGTTTCGCCAGCATACTGTTGTAGATATCCTGCTGTTTATCATATAGGGGTTGTGATAAACCTGCCTTGGCCTGTAAAGCCTGAGAAAAAGGGATATCACCATACACGTCGGTAACAGCTTCAATGTTCAGCAACTCAAGTGTTTTGGCAATGCCACTCAGGTTCACCTGGGCTGCATTTCCTTTTATCAAATTCTGTGCTTCGCGAAGATAGCTGGCCGCCTGGTAGGCACCGTTCCATGTAGATGCCTGGTAAGAAAGATAACTTCCTCCCTGTACATATTTATCACCATTGCTGTAATAGCCGGGATAAATAGCGGAAGCGAAAGTTTGTACCCACATACTCTGGAACAAAATAGGTCCGCTATAACCTGTAGTTGCTCCTACATACCCAAGTTCGCCCGAAGGCAATAATAGATTTGCATCAAAATTAGACGCTGAAGCCTGGGTTGGATCAGTGTTGAGTGCGTCAAATTTTTTAGTACATCCCGTTGCAAACAGTGCTGCAACAAGACTTATTTTTATAATTGTTTTTTTCATGATTACTACTTTTTGAATTTGAAATTAGCATTGAAGCCAAACGACCTTACTGAAGGAAGACTGGTACCTTCTATACCTGCATAAGCAATGGTTGACGAGAAGCCTGCTTCAGGATCTATATTGTCTGTGTGCTTAAGAAAAGTAATCAGGTTGCGGCCAACCAGTGAAATCTGGATAGAGCTGAATATGGGCACTTTTGCGAGTGCTTTTTCTGAAATAGTATACCCTAATGTAACCTGGCGCAGTTTAATATAATCACCATTCAGAACGTTACCCCTTGAAATACTCGCCAAACGTTGATAATAAGATTCAGCTGAAGCTGATTTGGTATTGGTAGTACCGTCTGCAAGCACACCATTTACAACTATGCCGGTTTCGCGTCCAACAAGTGTTGCTTTATCCAACCCTCTTACCAGCGCGTAGTCTTTAGTTGCTGAAAGCACTTTGTTACCAAAATTGTAGTCAAGCAGGAAAGAAAAATCAAAGCCTTTGTAAGAAAAATCATTTTTAAATCCACCATATAATTTAGGCAATACACTACCCATATTTATCAGACCCCCTTGTACAGGTAATCCACTTGCATCAACAACGATCTGGCCTTTGCTGCTGTAAGTATAATCGTGTGCCTGAACCTGCGGACCAGCCAAACCAACCACGTACGCGGTATTGGCGTTAAGTGGTCTGTAATTTCCTTCACCCAAACTATTGCCGTTAGCATCTGTTTTCAGTACTTTATTTGCAATACTGGTAAGGTTAAAGCTCATATTCCAGTTAAAGTTGGTTGTTTTAACCGGTGTGCCAGTAATCAATACTTCTACGCCTTTATTTTGTATTGAACCATTTGCAATTACTGAGCTGTTGTAACCAGTTGCCCAGCTAAGACCAGCATTCATAATTTCATTACTTGATTTACGCTGGAAATAAGACACATCCAAACCAAGACGATTCTTTAAGAATTTCAATTCTGTACCAAATTCAAATTCTGTAAGTGTATAAGGTTTCAGGAACAAGTTTGGAAGCGTTCCGCTGAAACTACCGGTTGAAACTCCATTAATTGCATTACCCACTGAGTAATATACCGCAGTCTGATAAGGATTAACCGGCTCGCCACTTGTTTTAGCATAAGATGCACGAAGCTTACCGTAGCTAAGCGCCGGAATATGCGTAAACTGTGAGAAAATAAAGCTACCTGAAACTGATGGCGTAAATACGTTACGCTGATCTTTTGGTATGCCTGAATTGTAAAGCGTTGAGAAGGCATCGAACCTGCCTGTGGTACCTAATGTAAGAAAATCCCTGTAACTAAAATCCAACGAGTAATAACCGGAATGAACTGCTCTTTCCTGGTAGCTGTAACTCCTGTTAAAGCTTAGCACGTTACCGGGTGTATAAAGATTAGGAATTACAAACGGACCACCGCCTACGCCAAGTGCTTCCTGTTTGTTGCGACGGGAGTTGCCACCTACTGTTGCATCCAAACTTATATCCTTTGTAAGCTTATGACTTACCCCTAATAACGCATCCAGGTTAAGTTCATATTTCTGTTGGGTAGTAATGTTAATACTACCAGATTGTCCTGCTGAATAGGAATAGTCGGTGCCCGTTGGCGTTACGCCCAAAGCCCTGTCATCTTCTTTATCATAACCTGCACGGCCCTGTATATACAACCAATCTGTAAGACTGTATTTTGCAGAAATAGCAGAAATTAACCTTTTGCGGTTTATATCATTCACCCATTTGTTAACGGCAAAATATGGATTGGTAACATAGTTGTCATCACTAAAAACAATTTCCCTTCCATTAGCATCATAACCGGGCGACAAAGTACTTTCTTTGATGTTTGGTGCCAGGAACATCCCATTATTCGGGTTACCTGGTCCATCGCTCAATTGAGGAGGATTGGTAGCTTTCTGATCAATATAATTTGCCATAATCTGGAAAGAAAGTTTATCAGTCACTTTCTGGTCCACATTGAAGTTGATCGTTTTTCTACCCAGACCACTTCCTCTTACAATGGCATCGTTGCTAAGGTTAGAAAGGGATAAACGATACGTTCCCCTGTCACCGCCACCGTTTACAGAAACAGTATTCGTAAAAGATGGTCCCCATCTGTAAAAATCTTTGATATTATCCTTATACGGAGAATAGTTATATGTTTTACCATCAAAACCTGTATAAGAAGAACCATCCATTTTAGCGCCCCAGGCAAACCTGGCTGTTGCCTGTGCAGAAGACTGGCTGGCTGGTTTCGCACCACCAGTGCCTTGTCCATAAACGTACTGAAAATCTGTACTGTTGATAGCTCTGTCTACTACAAAATTGCTGTTGTATTCAATATTAACTGTTCCTCTTTTGCCTGTTTTAGTAGTAATTAATATTACACCATTTGCAGCTCTTGAGCCATACAACGCAGAAGCAGAGAGGCCTTTCAATACGGTCATACTTTCAATGTCATCCGGGTTAATATTTCCGATACCGTCCCCATTATCAGAACCGCCCCACTCACCGGCAGAACCACGGTTTTGATTATCAATAGGCACGCCATTGATAACGAATAACGGCGAACCGCCTCCGGTTAAACTTGAAACACCCCTAAGTAATATACGGGCCGAACCTGCAGGGCCACCACTGGTACCGTGTATGTTTAAACCGGCTACCTGTCCTTCAAGACCCAGTGCCACATTGGTTTCACGTGCTTTGCTAAGCTGATCTCCATTAACAGAGGTAACTGCGTAACCTAATTTTCTTGATTGCTTGGAGATACCCAAGGCTGTTACTACTACTTCAGACAATGCTGCAGAAGAAGCATCCATGGTAATTTCTACAGTAGAAGCGCCAGCGTCTACCGAAACTGTTTTTGCACTATAACCCACAGAAGAAACTTCCAGGGAGGAAATGCCAGCTGGCACATTAAGGCTGAAGCCACCATCCGTGTTTGTAAGGGCAGAAATATTTTTGCCTTTTACTTTAACCGTAACTGATGGAAGCGGACTACCAGTTTTTGAATCTTTGATAGTTCCGGATATCAGCCGTGTTTGTGCCATTACTACTGAACTTAGCAGCAGCAAAAGCGCCAGGAACCGTAACTTTCTCATTGCGCAGTTGGTTTTTTGATGATAAAAAAAATTAGCCAGTACTATTTTTGCAAATTCGGATAAATGACAATTTTATAAAGCTTATAGCTGCTCAATCTTAATACTATTTTAACATTTTCACAACCTGCTGAATATATTTTTTTATTCAATGTTTTATCCTGCAGGTTGTTGGTTGTACGACTAAAAAATGACGTCCTGAAAAAACAATCATACTACATAAACTCCGGCTTAACCTTATCCGTTTTTGACGAAACACCTTTTCCGATATTCTCCATCACCAGCGCTGCTGCGCCTATCAATTCTGCTTTGCGGCCAGTAGCAGAGACTCTTACGGCCGTGAATTCTGATAACCTCGGTATACAATATTTATTTAACGCCTGCTGAATGGGTGCCAATAAAATTTTCCCTACTTCAGAACCCCTTCCGCTTAATACAATTAGTTCCGGGTTCACAATATGTATCAGTATTGCTATTGCTTTCCCAATTTTATATCCCATGTCCGATAATAATTCGATTGCATATTGATCGCCTTTATTGGCCGCCACCATAATCGCTTCACTCATTTGTTCTGGCCTGTCATCATATTGAAGGCCTGAAATACTGCCTTCTTTTATGCCTTTCATTGCTTTTTCAGTTATCACTTTTAAACTTGCTTCTGTTTCAAGACAACCACGTTTTCCGCATTCACAAAGTGTATCGCTTTCAGAAATAGGAATGTGGCTTAACTCTCCTGCATAACCGGTAAAGCCGCGGAACAAAACACCGTTTACAATCATTCCCAGGCCTATCCCCCATCCAACATTTATTACCATTACTTCTTCCTTGCCTTTGGCCAATCCAAATTTTAATTCAGACAGTGCCACAAGGCTGGAGTCATTATCTATATTGACTGGCATTTCAAGCGCACGTTCCAGGTATTTATGAAGGCTTTCATTATTCTCAGGTATTAAATACGAATAATTCACACCCAATTTCGTATTTGTAAAACCCGGCATTCCGATACCAATGCCCGCAATTTTTTCACGGCAAATACCTGATCGCTCAATAATCCCATTTATAATTTTAACCAATTCGATGTGTGCCGCATTATTATTAAAAAGTCTTAATTCATGGGTTTCAAGGGGTAAAACCGGGTTATTGAGAACATCCGTCAATAAAATTTTTGTATATAACTGATCCATCGCAACTGCAACGATATAGATACTATCAGCTTTCAAAGAATAGACCTGGGCGCGCCTTCCCCCGCTTGAGGGAGCCAGCCCACCCTCTACGATATAGCCCAGGTTCACCAGTTCAAGCAGGGCCTTCGTAACATGAGGAATGCTTTTTCCTAATAAATTACTAAGATCAACACTTGACAGGGTTCTTTCGAAATAAAGCTTATTTAGAATTTGTTGTTTTAAATGACTCCCAATCATCATAAGCGGGTTCTTTTTAGTAGAAGTCTTATTTATAAAGTTTGACGAACTTAATAAATTTTAACAGAATGGTAAAATAAATTTAACAACAATTTGATGCTGGCAGCGCTACTTTTTAATTAGTTGGGCGAAAACGCCCACAATTGGCAAATTAACACCTCTTGAATAAGAAGATCATACCTGATTTCCCGGTGTGGGAATCTTTATTGGTGCAACAAGGATTGTATGTGACAAGAATTGCAGGAAGCAACATTGCGGTGGGTAGTGCAATTGAAGCCTTTCCATATTAGGTAATAATAGGAAAATCAACCTTATTTTTTAACAGAGTAAGGCCTGTCGGCTAAATTTACGCCCCAGGTTTTAGATGGCCGGGAACCCATTTCTATCGTCATTTCGCCGCCACCCATAATATCTTCATGCAGGATAAACGCTTTTGCATACGGCCTTGCGTTTAAGGTTACCCGTTGTATGTATTTATTGACGGGGCCATTATTTTTTACCAGCAAATGAAATGATTTATTTCCGGGCAATTGTATCACTGCATCATTGATTACCGGGCTGCCAAAAACATATACTCCATTTGCCGGATTTACCGGGTAAAAGCCCAGTGCACTCCATATATACCAGGCGGACATCTGCCCAACATCTTCATTACCGCAAATGCCTTCAGGCTTATCTGAATAAAGGCTGTCTAATATATATCTTATTTTGTCTGCTGTTTTCCAGGGCTGACCGGCAAACATATACAGGTAGGTAATATGATGGCCGGGTTCGTTGCCATGTGCATACTGCCCAATCAGGCCGGTAATATCTGCAGAAGCTTCCTTACCCATCTCCCCTTTTTGTGTAAACAGCGAATCAAGTTTGGCAATGAATTTTTTTTCACCCCCCAACTCATGCATCAATCCTTCCACATCTTGCGGTACCAGCCACGTGTACTGCCATGCATTGCCCTCGCTAAAATCATCTTTCATGTGTCTTGACACAAAAGGGCTAAACGGTTCGCGCCATTTATTTTCGGCTATCCGTCCCCGTACGAAGCGCGTTGTGCTGTCAAAATAATTTTTATAGTAGTTGCCTCTTTTACTGAAATATAAATAGTCATCCTGCTTGCCTGCTCTTTTTGCCATCTGCGCTATACAGGCATCGGCAATGGCGTACTCCAATCCCATAGCAACTGATTCAACCATACTGTCTGCGGGTATATAACCTAGTTCTTTTACATAATTTAATCCGCGCAAATCAAGCATGGCCGTTTGCTTTACGGCTTCATATGCAAGCGTGGTATCAAACCCTTTAATTCCTTTCAGGTATGCATCGGCCACAATTTCAATTGCACTATTGCCAGGCATCGTATTGGTTTCATTGCCCATCAGGTGCCATACAGGTAAACGTCCCTGCTGCTGATAAATCGCCAGCATAGAATTAATTTCATCGCTTACTTTTTCGGGATGCAAAACAGTATACAAAGGAGCGGCTGCGCGATAAATATCCCATAAAGAAAAAGTGGTAAGATTGGTAAACGATGCATGGGGATGCACTTGTTTATCAGTTCCATAATAGTCGCCGTTGTAATCATTAAAAACGGAAGGCGCTATCATGGTGTGGTACATGGCAGTATAAAAAATGCGTTTACCTGCTGCATCATTGGTTTGTATGGAAACCTTACCCAGCTCTTTGTTCCAGGCAAGATCTGCGGCGGCGCGCACTGCATCAAAATCCCACCCGGGTATTTCCGCAGTAATATTTTGCAGGGCGTTATCTGTACTTACAGGAGAAATACCCACTTTCACTTGTATCATTTCATTTTGTTGGGTCGAAAAACGAACTACTGCCTTCACGCTGTCGCCCATCAATACCATACCTGCCTGTAACATTTTATTTTTATAGAGCAAAAAGTTCGTGATGGGCTTTGAAAAAACGGCGGCAAAATAAATGCGCTGATCTCTTGCCCAGCCTCTTGAGAACCTGTACCCGCTAATAGTAGAATCATTTAATAGCCTGATGTAAGTGTCCATTGGTCTGTCGCCGATACCCTGGGCAAGATCTATTTCTATATGCGCAGTTGCAGACGCAGGAAAAGTATAGCGGTGAAAGCCAACCCTGGCCGAGGCGGTTAATTCAGCTTTGATATTATAGCGCTGGAGACGCACGCTGTAGTACCCCGGCCGGGCTATTTCTTCTTTGTGAGAAAATAAAGAAGTATTGCCTGCGGCGATATTTTGTGCGGAGCCCTTGCCAGTGATCACTTCCCCGGTTGCTGGCATCAGCAAAATATCTCCCAGGTCACCGATGCCGGTACCACTGAGATGAGTATGCGCAAAGCCAATGATGGTTGAATCTGAATAATGATATCCGGAACACCAGTCCCATCCTTCTGATAAATTAACGGGCCCCAGCTGCACGGCCCCAAATGGCACGTTGGCGCCCATAAATACATGCCCATGAAAACCAGTACCAATATATGGATCTACAAATTGCGTGAATGAAGGAACAGAATCTTCCAGATAATTTGCAAACGATGTAACGAATAAAAAATTTAACAGAATGGAGAA
>JBDUAY010000209.1:0-9731 GCA_040004415.1 Bacteroidota bacterium
TCCGTGGTGCTACCATCCAGAACATTTTGCAGTTTCAAAAAGATTATGATGATGTGAAATTGGTGAAGCTGGAACAAAATTACCGTAGTACACAAAACATCATCAACGTTGCCAATGAAATCATAGGTAATAATAAGGGCCAGATTGAAAAACGTCTTTTTACAGAGAATGCGGAAGGTGAAAAGATAAAGCTGGTGCGCACGATGTCTGATAATGAAGAAGGAAAATTTGTTGCTGATACCATACAGGAACAAAAACTGCGCAATCATTTCAACAATAAAGATTTTGCTATTCTTTACCGCACCAATGCGCAAAGCCGCGCATTTGAAGAAAGCCTGCGGCGAATGGGCATCGCATATACTATTTATGGCGGCATCAGTTTTTACCAGCGTAAAGAAATAAAAGATTACGTAGCCTACCTGCGTTTGCTGGTTAATACAAGAGACGAAGAAGCATTGAAACGGATTATTAATTTACCGGCACGTGGTATTGGCAAAACATCCGTTGATCGCGCAATACTGGCGGCTAACGAAAACAATATTTCTTTTTGGGATGTGCTGACGCGTGCAAAAGAATTTGGTTATAAAGGCGGTACGCTGGAATCGATAGACAATTTTGTGCTGATGATTAAAAGTTTTGCCAGTATGCTGCAAACAAAAAATGCCTATGAAGTAGCAGTACATGTGGGCAAGCAAACGGCCTTTGTAAAAGAACTATTTAATGATAAAAGCACAGAAGGTGTTCAGCGGTATGAAAACATACAGGAATTACTTAACTCAATAAAAGGGTGGACCGAAAGCCCGGATAATGAAGATGGTGAACTGGTAGATAAAAGCCTGGGAAGTTATTTGCAGCAAATTACTTTACAAACAGATGCTGATGAAAAAGATCCGAATGCTGATACAGTTAAACTGATGACCATTCACGCAGCAAAAGGATTAGAGTTTAGTTGTGTGTTTGCAGCAGGTCTTGAAGAAATGCTTTTTCCAAATGCTATGAGTATTAATACACGGGAGGAGCTGGAAGAAGAACGGCGTTTGTTTTATGTAGTGATTACCCGTGCAAAAAGGAAGTTGTGGGTTACGTATGCCAATACCCGTTATAAGTTTGGCTCCCTGGTGCAAAATGAGCCCAGTCGTTTTATAGATGAAATTCCCGAACAATATACAGACAAGAGTTATGCGGGCGGTGGCGCTAAAAATCAGTCTGCATTTGGTTTTGGTAACACAGCTTTTAACAGGATGAATGGCGGTGGTTATGACAATGGCTCTGCCAATTCATCTTACGAAGCAGAGAGAAGATACGGCGCCCCGCCGAATAAGAAAAAAGAAACAACACCTTCTTATGTGGTTCCTAAACTGCCTGGCAAAAGCATCGAACATACGCCTTCTCCAGATTTTATGCCCAGCGATACATCGGCATTAAAAGAAGGCCAAAAGGTAGAACACCAGAAATTTGGTTTTGGCGAAGTAATAAAAATGGAAGGCTCTGCGCACAATCCGATCGCTACCGTAAAATTTGAATTAAATGGCGAGAAAAAAATTATGCTCAATTATGCGAAGTTGAGAATAATGTTGTAGGGAGAAACCTGTATTTTCCATTCGGTATACAGTAACAGACTGGTGTATATGTCCAGTTGAATTCCGAACGAAATAGGGTGATTCCCTGCCACAAAAACCCAGGCAAGGATACATCATACATTCCCTACACTATTATCTCCAGCTTACAACCCTTGCCAGCATTGCTTTTAACAGAGAAAGATCCATTGAATGCTTCAGTTTGCCGTTGTATTCTTGAGAAGCCATATCCAAATTTTAATTTGGCAGGATCGAACCCAACGCCATTATCACGAATAGATAATTTTATTTTTCCATTTACACATTGCATCAATACAAATACCTGCGTTGCGGAGGAATGTATGCGAATATTTTTTACCTGTAATTGAACGATGCGGTAGAGAAGCAATTTTTTTTCATGGTCTGTTTTCTTTTCCGCACTTTCGTCTGCCTTGAAATGAAATTTTATATTGGTTCTTTTATGTGCGTTTTCTAATAGCTCTTCGACAGAGGAGAGTAAACCAAAAAAAGGAAGGCTCGCCGGCGTTAGTTGTTTTGAAATAGATCGAATGCTCTCTATTGATAACCTGAGTAATTGCTGGGCATCGGTTAACCATTCTATTCTGCCATAACCATCCGCTTGTCTCTTTACCTGGTCAATATGAAGGTTGATGGTAGCAAGCACCTGGTTAATGTTCTCATTTAATTCATCGCTGATTTCCCTGCGCTCTTCTTCTTCCGCTTTCATGATGGCCTTCGTCATTTCACGTTGCTGCCTTATTTTTTCGTCTTCACCTTTTTTTTCTATCTCTTTAATTTTTGTAAGGTCCTGCATGGTACCAACAATGCGGTACGGTTTTCCCTTTTCATCCCGCACTACGTACAGTTTTTCCAGCACCAGTTTATACATTCCGTTTTTACAACGAAACCGGTATTCCCCCCACCAGGTATTTTCTTTGCTTTTTAATAATTTTTCTAACCGGGCAATAACTCTTTTTTTATCAGCAGGATGAATGTTATCGCGCCACCAGGAAAAATTATCATGCATATCTTCTTTGCTGTAGCCAAACAGTTGCGAGATTCCTTTATTGTAATACGTTAAGCCAGATTCAAGGTTATAATCCCAGATGCCTTCATTGGTGGTAAGTGATAACAATTTATAACGTTGCAGGGATTCTGCAAACATGCCGGCAGGAATGGAACCTGACTCAAATAGGGCATCTGAAGAAGTTTTCATGATTGTTAGTAAGAGGGTATATAGCCAAAGCTACGCTACATTAAATAAATAAAAATTTTTATGCATTATATTTTGAATAAATTATAGATTCAATCCGCCTATACAAACGGATTGATTTTCTAATTGTTTTAATTTTAACAGGTGAAAAAACTTTTTCAGCACAGATTTTTCTATTTGAGTGTAACTACGTGCATAGGCTGGAGGTTTCTACTCTGTACAGGTTGATAAAATCATTTCAATAGTTACACAAAAATTACATGCTGTTGTTTTCGGCCCATCTTTTCAGCTGCGGCCCGCAGGAGAAAAGCATATTGGCTATTTATTCGTATCAAACCAACCAAAAAAATATTAAGCATGGTAATAACGTGGCGTGTACAAGAAACGGGTGCTCAATTTTTCATGCAGAGATGTTGGCGGTGGGCATCGGTTGGCCGGCTTTGACTGCTGGCTTTGCTCAGGTAAAAAAGCGTTGTGGATATTTTCTGCAGGCACTACCGGAAAATAGCGTCCACATTTATGGTTCCTATCTAAAATAATGGTAATTTGATTAAGGTTAATCAGTCATCCTTTTAAAAACAGGTGCTTCCTGCACGCCTCGTTCCCCTTTCTTTTTATTGCAACTACCTTACATTTCATTAAATGATAAATACTTAGTATGAAAAAAAATCTACTTGTCGCTGTTTGCGCTTGTGCGGGTATCTTATATTCTTCAAAAATTCAGGCACAGATCAAAGGAGATCCAGCTTTTAATGCCTCACCACAACAGGTTAAAATTCAAAAACCTGATTCTAAATTAAGTCCTGAATTACAAAAGTTGTATAATAATACAACTGGTGCAAGAACGACTCCGGCTGCGGGAGAAAAAATTGTTTTGCCCAATGATGCGCTGAACAAATACATGCAAATAAAAGGAGACCAGGTGGTGGTAGATATAACAGTAAAGGACCGCATGGCTGTTACAAAAGCGGCCCTTCAGCAAATGGGTTTACACATTACGGGTGTATATGGTCGTGTTATTTCCGGCATCATACCCATTAAAATATTGCCGCAATTATCAGCCGTTAATTCAATACAATTTGCAAGGGCCGCGTATAAGCCGATGCACCAATCAAAACCAACAGGTGGATTGATGCCATTACTTAACAGGCAATTATTGGGTGGCGCTGGTGCATCACCGGTAGTAAGCCAGGGCGATACGGCGCAACGTTCATATATCGCAAGGAAAAAATATCACGTGAATGGAAGGGGCGTAAAAGTGGGTATTCTTTCTGATAGCTATAATATTTTAGGAACTGCGGATGCTGGTGTTTTACGGGGAGAACTGCCGGGCCCGGGAAACCCCTTTAATTTTAAAAAACCTGTTGATGTGCTGGAAGATGATGTTGTTGATTCTACCAATACAGATGAAGGACGGGCCATGGCTGAAATTGTGCATGATGTGGCACCCGGTGCGGAACTTGCTTTTCATACCGCATTTTTAGGAGAGGCAGATTTTGCGCAAGGCATCCAGGACCTGGTAAACAAAGGCTGCAAAGTAATCATAGACGATGCGGCTTATTTTGATGAACCTTTTTTCCAGGATGGTATTGTTGCACAGTCGGTTGATCTGGCTAAGAAAAAAGGGGTTACTTATTTTTCATCCGCGGGTAACAATTATAACAATTCTTACGAAAGCGATTATAATGCTACTGCTGATGAAGTGCTTGGCCCCGGCAATGGAACGGCGCATAACTTTAGCGCACCCGGTGATAATCCACGTTATTATCAGCCGGTATATATTCCTTCGGGCGGATCTTTTATAGGGTCTTTTCAATGGGATCAACCCTCGTTCTCAGCAGGCGGAGCGGCAAATCAATCTGATATGGATATTTTCCTGATTGATATTTATGGAAACATTGTTGGCGCAGGTATCACAGACAATATAAAAAGTGGAGATCCGATAGAAATTTTTGGCTTTAATAACAACACAGCCAACTATACTTTTTTCCTGGTAATATTAAAAGTTGCAGGGCCTGATCCAACGCACATCAAATACAATATGTACAACGATGCGCAATTTTATTTAACCACCCCAGCTATACCCGGACTATTTGCACCAACATTGGTGGGTCATGCAAAAGCTGAAGGCGCTATTGCTACCGCAGCGGCTTTCTATTTGAATACACCCGCATACGGAGTTGACACACCACGGGTAGAAGGCTTTTCTTCTCTTGCCGGTGTTGCCAATTATTTTGATGTGGCCGGTAACCGCATAGCACCATTGGTGAGGAGAAAACCTGAAATTACTGCCCCCGATGGCGGCAATACTTCTTTTTTTAATCCATTTGGTAATGGAGATATCGCGCAGGATGCAGATAGCTTTCCTAACTTTTTTGGAACATCTGCCGCAGCTCCGCACGCTGCAGGTGTAGCCGCATTAATGATTGAAGCAGAACGATTGCATAACCTTACGCCCAACCAGATAAAAGGGGTATTGTCTTCCAATACAGTGGATATGGATAATGTTTATACGCCGGGCTTCGACAAAGGCTTTGATTTTAATACAGGTTACGGTTTAATAAAAGCAGATGACGCTGTCGGCACTGTTAAATTTCCAAACCTGTACATCAAAGATCTTAATTTAAAAGCTGTTTGTTCTACAGATCCTGCTACCATGCGCAGTTGGAAGATTGTCAATCCAAATTCTTTTGATGTAAATGCTAACTGGTTTCTTTTAGGGACGAACCAATACGGAAGCATTACCGCAGCACCAGGCGAAACTATCTTTTCCACCAACACACTGGCGTTCGGAAATTATCAACTACCCAATATCGTTATAATTGATTGGGACGATAATTTTGGCTTTACCCGTCTCGATATAGAAAACAGCAACAGAACACAATGCGGCAGTTCTTCCACCAGAACAATGCCGGATGACGCTATCGACGCCGGAAGTGTAAAACCAATGATCGCAGTGGTTTATCCGAATCCATCTACCAGTGTTTTCAGGGTTTACCTGGCCCTCGCAGATCAGCAGCAAATTGATTTGCAATTGTTTAGCATAGATGGTAAAAAGTTACTGGAGAAGCACATCAGCCAAACCAAAGGCATTGTACCAATTGATGCCGCGGCATATAAGCCAGGTGTGTATTTACTGCAGATTAAACAGGGCACGTTTAACAAAACAATTAAACTCATCAAACAATAAGTTTTTCCAAATACTTTTTGATAAGGGTGCCTGTGTGGCGTCCTTTTAACGGAGGTTAATAAACGATAAAAATCAGGAATAGTACCTACTTTTTATTAACTTTAACCCTCTTACAAAAAATATGAAATACAGGATTTTCTCAGTTGTCCTGCTTTTGCTGCTGATTGTTGCTGCCGCTGTATCCTGCTTCAATAACGGGAGTAGTAGCGAAGGCCGTGTTTTGCCCGGTGTGGTTAGCTATAATTTCCAGATTCGCCCCGTACTTTCAGATAAATGTTTTAAGTGCCACGGCCCGGATGCAAACAAACGCGAAGCCGGATTAAGGCTCGATATCGCCGACAGCGCGTATGCCCCGCTTAAAGAAAGCAAAGGGGCTTTTGCGATTGTGCCCGGCAAACCGGAGGAATCAGAATTGTACAAAAGAATTTCTTCTGAAGACACATCTTTTATGATGCCCCCTATTGATGCACATTTGGGTGTACTTACAAAATATGAAGTAAGCCTTTTTCAAAAATGGATTAAACAAGGAGCCCGTTATGAAACACACTGGGCTTTTACTGCTCCAAAAAAATCAACACCTCCTAAAGTAGCTGATAATACCTGGCCCAAAAACGAGATTGATTATTTTGTTTTAGACAAGCTGGAACAAATTAACCTGAAGCCCAATGAGGAAGCAGATAAAGAACGATTATTAAAAAGAGTTTGTTTTGATATTACTGGGTTGCCGCCATCTATCGAAATGATGGATGCGTTTATGGCAGATAAAAGTGCGAACGCGTATGAAAAAATAATTGATGCATTATTGCAAACACCGCAATACGGAGAAAAAATGGCGGTGCACTGGATGGATGTTGCCCGGTATGCAGACAGTTATGGTTACCAGGATGACAATATACGTACGCAATGGCCCTGGCGTGATTGGGTAATTCATGCATTCAATACCAATCTTCCCTATAATCAATTTATCACCTGGCAGATAGCCGGTGATATGTTGCCCAATGCAACGGATGAACAAATACTGGCCACTGCTTTTTTTAGAAATCATAAATACACAGAAGAAGGTGGTGTAATACCAGAAGAATACCGCGTTGAATATTTAATTGATAAAACGAAAACGTTTGGCAGGGGGATACTGGGCGTTACGATTGAATGTGCGCAATGCCATGATCATAAATATGACCCGTTTTCTCAAAAAGATTATTACCGCCTGATGGCTTTTTTTAATAATACAAAAGAAGCAGGGTTTGAAGGCGATGTAAGTGTATCTAAACCTGCCAAAGCACCGTTGCTTAAATTAAGTGATAACGATGTACGAATGGCACTTCCTTTCATTAATAAAACAGATAAGGACACCCTGGAAGTTTCTGTAATGGGTGAAAGGGACACGCTCAGAAAAACGTATGTGCTTAACCGTGGGGTGTATACTGCGCCGGGTGATGAAGTAAGGCCTGCCGCTATAAATGCCGTAATGAAATTTGATACTACCCGTTTTGCCAGGAACCGCACCGGTCTTGCTTCCTGGACGGTTGACAGAAATAATCCATTAACAGCGCGGGTATTTGTAAACCAGGTTTGGCAGGAAATATTTGGACGTGGTATCATTAAAACCTCGGCTGATTTTGGTATGCAGGGTGAATTGCCTTCTCATCCGGCCTTGCTGGATTGGCTGGCAGTTGATTTTATGGAGAACGGCTGGAATATAAAAAGGCTGATGAAACAGATTGTGATGTCTGCTACCTACCGGCAGTCTGGAAAAGTGACCGAAGAAAAATTAAAAAAAGATCCGGAGAACGTTTACCTGGCACGTAGTCCGCGTTTGCGCCTGCCGGCAGAATCTGTCCGCGATATGGTGCTGGCCAGCAGTGGTTTGCTGGTAAAAACGATTGGCGGCCCCAGCGTTAAACCTTATCAGCCCAAGGGCCTTTGGGAATCGGCTACCTCGGGTCGGGGTGTATTGGCTACGTACAAACAGGACCACGGTGATTCGTTATACAGAAGAGGTTTGTACACGTTTATAAAATTAACTGTTCCGCCACCATCTATGGGTCTGTTTGATGCCAGCAACCGCGATCAGTGTGAAGTGAGAAGATTAAAAACAAACACACCATTACAGGCTTTGATGATGCTGAATGACCCAACCGTGCTGGAGGCCTCCCGGGTATTGGCGCAGAAATTACTATTCGAAAATACCAATAGTGATCAAAAAATTGCAAAGGCATTTCACGTTATTGTATGCCGTACTGCATCAGCCAAAGAGTTAAGCATTCTGCAGGGTTATTATAAAGAACAGCTTGATCAATTTTCTCAAAAAAAATTAAATGCTGGAGAAACGATAACAACAGGGGAATATAAAATGCCCTTAAATCCCGACGTGAACAGTATGGCCGCTTTGATGAAAACAATAGAGGCTATTTATAATTTGGAAGAAAGTATTACTAAAACCTGATTATGGAAAAAGAAATACTGGAGAAAGGGTTGAACATTAACCGAAGGCGTTTTTTATCCAGGCTAAGCCTTGGTATTGGAAGCGTGGCGCTGGGTTCATTAATGATACCGGATCTTTTCAGCAGCAACGATGAGAAAACATTAATGGCCGGGCTGCCCCATTTTGCACCGAAAGCAAAACGCATTATTTATCTTTTTCAAAATGGTGCACCGTCGCAATTAGATCTGTTTGATTATAAACCCAAGTTGCAGGAAATGTTCGGGCAGGATTTGCCGGCTTCTATCCGCCAGGGGCAAAGGTTAACGGGTATGACAGCCGATCAGAAAAAATTTCCGCTGGCAGGAACCAAATTCGAATTCAACCAATATGGCCAGCACCGTGCATGGATAAGTGAGCTTTTACCATATACTGCCAAAGCGGCCAATGATATTTGTTTTGTAAAAAGCATATACACGGAAGCCATCAATCATGATCCGGCACTTACTTTTTTTCAGACAGGTGCGCAAGTGGGCAACCGTCCGAGCATGGGCTCCTGGCTGAGCTATGGGTTGGGAAGTGAAAATAAAAACCTCCCGGCATTTTGTGTGTTGTTGTCAAAAGGAAAAGGAAACGGGCAGGGCGTATATTCAAAACTATGGAGCAATGGTTTTTTAGATTCTATCCATCAGGGCGTACAGTTCAGCAGCGGGGAAAACCCGGTGTTGTATTTAAACGATCCGCAAAGTGTAACCAAATCAGACAGAAGATTGATGCTGGATAAAATTGCGGAACTGAACCAACAATCATATGAGTCGTTTGGTGATCCGGAAATAAATGCAAAAGTGAAGCAGTATGAATTGGCGTACCGGATGCAAACAGCCGTGCCCGAAGTAGCCGATTTATCGAAAGAGCCAGAGTCAATTATAAAATTATATGGCCCGGAATGTATGGTGCCGGGAACATTTGCTGCTAATTGTTTGCTGGCAAGAAAGCTATCGGAGAATGGAGTGCGCTTTGTTCAATTGTATCACCAGGGTTGGGACGGACACGGCAATTTGCCGGGAGAAATAAAGGGGCAGGCGAAAGATACTGACCAGGCGTCTGCGGCATTGATTACAGATCTTAAGCAACGGGGCCTGCTGGATGAAACACTTATTATTTGGGGTGGGGAATTTGGCAGAACCAACTATTGCCAGGGCGCACTTACAAAAGATAATTATGGACGGGATCATCATCCGCGCTGCTTTACTATCTGGATGGCAGGCGGTGGCGTAAAACCGGGTGTATACGGTGAAACAGACGAGTTCGGGTATAACATTATAAAAG
>JBDUAY010000618.1:0-2899 GCA_040004415.1 Bacteroidota bacterium
GCATAAAAAATAAATAAACCTATGGCTGCAGGCTGTTATTTCACTGCACCAGTTTTCCAATTCGTCCTCCGCCACCGGCGAAAAATACCGTTTTGCCTTTCTTTGCTTTGCGGCATACATGAAAACTTTCTTTGCTGATCAATTGCCAGTTTTTCCCTTCATTATTACTAATGTCAACGCCAGTTAGTCCGCAACTAAGCCAGGTATTTTTATCAATGTATTCTACACAGCTTCGGTAACCGTGTGGCGGAGTTGCCGGTACAGTAAACGTTTTACCGCCATCGTTGGTGATGCAGCAATTTTTTGTAGTATCTTCTTTAGCAGTAAAATCGCCACCAACAATTATAAACGTATGGGTGTTTTTTATGGCAATAGAATTAGCGCCGGTACTGGTTTTGCCCTGTACAATGGGCAGATCAATTTTTTTATCCCTGATGAATAGCCGGCTTTTAGTACCGCCTGAAATAAACACGGCTTCCTGTTTACTGAGCTTTCTTACATTGGTACCGCTGCTGGCAAAAAATGCTTCACCGCTATCTGCTATCGGGTAATTTTGTGGTGGCAACTCCTGCCATTTTTTTCCACCGTCAAAAGTGCGGGCAATAAAAACTTTATTATCAATCGGGTCGCCTATTACGATGCCGCTTTGTTCATTCCAAAATTCCATAGCATCTAAAAACATGCCTTTGGTTTTGTTTTCGTACACGGTTTGCCATGTATCACCGCCATCTGAAGTGCGTAAAATGTAGGCTGGTTCTGCAATGGCCATAATTACTGCAGTCTTCGCATCAAACGCTTCAATATCCCTGAAGTCGGCTTTTTCAAAACCTTTTACCTGCGTAATTTTCCATGTAACGCCGCCATCTGTTGATTTGCCTACCGTGCCTTCGCTGCCGCTAATCCATACCACTTTATCAGATACCACACTCAATCCGCGGACAGACACTTTTGTGCCGCTATTAAGGAGTTGCACGCTTTGTGCATGGATGAGACTAATTCCTTGCAGGAATAAAATGGCAGATAAAATTATTTTGACGGACATATGCTTTTTTTATTTTCAAATGTAAATGAATAACATTAAGATTTAACTGTATGCTCTCTTCGCAATAAAATTCCCGAGGTTTTAAATTTAGCAGGTTGGGTTCTGCAAATTAATGCCTTCAATTAACTAAAAAGTATTGCTGGTGGAATGGTGTATTGATTGCCTGTTTATAAAACGGAGTCTAAATATCACTTGTAAATTTTGGAAATATAAAAAACAAAAAAGCCTGTCATAGCAGGCTCAAGTTTCCTTTTGTGCCAATGGTAGGTCTGTCAATGAAAATTCTTAATAGTAATAAAATCTGGTTGTTTGGAGTTCTCCTGTTGGTAGATGCCTCGCCACTAATTTAGGTAAATTGTAACGATTATATTCATAGGTATAAGTTTGTTCAACAACAGACCCGGATAGAAAGGTGGATACAACTGAAACTGCATTGTGTTTACCCTCTCCAAAGTCAAAAAAAGAATTCGGATCAATGGAGGTATAAGGCGTGGGCTTATCATCGTAAACAAACTTGTGTGTCACATTTTTTGTCAGCTTATTTGTAATAGAGTCTGTCCACCATTCTTCCTGGGCTGTGATATTCCCGGCACCATCATAATTCCATTTTTTGACTGCTTCACATTGGTTAGAGGTAAGTTGAAATGTACTATCCGAAGCAAGCTGACCACTGCCGTTATAGGTAAATACTCTTTTACCTGCGCCCTCAATAATCTCTTCTGCAATTTGTCCGGTTGCTGTATAATTAAACCTGGCATATGGCTTTACGCCAATTCCTGAACCATTTAATGTCATAGAAGAAATTTTTCCTGTCACATCGTAGTTGTAGATAGTGATATTGTTCGCTGAGGGATTTATATCAGTATTATTAATGTCCATGGAACTGTCGATAGTTTTTATAATACGATTTGAGGAGCCATCATAATAAATTGTTGACCAGCTTAATTGGTTATTTGCGATGCTGGAAACTCCAAGCAGTTTCGTGCCCTCCTGGTTTCGGACTTCTGGATTTGTACGGGGAGGACGAACCGGATCTGGTTGCTTTTCTTTGCTACAGGAGACAAACATTAAAATAGTGAAAGCAAAAAATATCTTTTTCATACTGAGTATTTTGGATGGGGTAAATGTAATAAATTAAATTACCAGACCATGGATGCATTATGCATTTTAATAAAAAGGAAATACTATATAATACTACAACGACGATAGCTAAAAAAAGTTGTCGACTTTTTTTGACTAAAATATACGTTTAGAAAGAGGCACATGATATTACAAGATAGAGCATTTAACAGCCAATTGCCAACGCCTCCTTTATACAGCAGGTGCATTCGAATTGAAAGTGATGCACAAAGCTGAAAAAGTACAAGGCCCGACTCAGGTGTAACATCGGGATGCCGACAAATGCTGTCGGCAAGTGCCACCCGCCCGTTCCGGTGCGGGCGGGCAACGATTTACCACAATGCTTCTTAGCCCGGACAATAGTGGTAATATTGCAAACCAAAATTATTAAACAGATGATACCATACTGGATGAGCCGCACACAATTGCTATTGGGCGACGATATTACGCAACAACTGATGGATAAAAATGTGCTGGTGGTTGGCCTGGGCGGCGTAGGAGGCATTTGCGCTGAAATGATTGCCAGGAGCGGTGTTGGAAGGATGACCATTGTGGATGGCGATACCGTGGACTTAAGTAATGGCAACCGGCAGATTGCAGCCTTACACAGTACTGCAACCAAATTAAAGGCTAAAGTAATGGCCGCAAGAATAAGAGACATTAACCCGGAAATTGCATTAACAGTTGTCTCTGAATTTATAAAGGAAGAAAGAACGGTAGAGATTGTTGAAGCCGGCA
>JBDUAY010000619.1:0-2895 GCA_040004415.1 Bacteroidota bacterium
TTTATAATTATCCTGCAGCAAGTTTATCATGGATCTTTTCGGAAACATTTAAAAGCTTGCCTTCCTGGATAAGTTTTGGTAAGTTAAGAGCCAACATTGCTGCGTTGGGCGGCGACACAGATCCTTTTAACCTTAATCCCGGCTACGCTTTTAATGGATTCACCCTTGCCAATGGAGGTAACGTTCCTATTTCTACTTATAATTCTAATTCAGTATTACAAGCAAACATAAAACCTGTAAGAAAAATTTCAAAAGAAGTCGGAATGGAAATGCGTTTTGTCAATAGCAGGGTTGGTTTCGATATAAGTCTTTATCAGGACAATACTAAAAACCAGATTTTAAATATCGGCACTCCGCAGGAATCCGGCGTAGGCTCTATCCTTATAAATGCAGGTAATATTCAAAATAAAGGAATTGAAATAGCGGTTGACGCCACACCGGTTAAGACAAAGAGTTTCAGCTGGAACACGTCATTAACTTATTCAAGAAATAGAAATTTAATAGTTGATTTATATAATGGGAGATCAGAATTTAACCTGGGAGCAGATATAGCTGAAATAAGTACCTGGGCTATTGTGGGAAAATCATACGGCACCCTGCGCACGCAAATTCACTCCACAAGCTACCAGGCCAAGGATGTCAATGGAAATAATATTGCCGACCCTAAAAATGGACTGCCTGTATTAGCGTGGAGGAGTGATGCGAGAGCGGCTTTTCCGGCCAGAAGCAATCAGTGGCAGGATGTTGGTGATATCAACTCTAAGTTCCGTGGCGGCTGGATCAACACATTTACTTACAAAAATATTAGCCTCAATGTATTGATTGATGCTAAAATAGGAGGGGATTTTGTGATGGCATCCTACCGCTTTGGCACCCATACCGGGGCATTGGCGAATACACTTGCAGGCAGGGATGCAAGTCATGGAGGCATTAGCTGGACCAGTAAATACAATGGTGTATCTTATGATGATGGAATGATTCCTGCCGGCGTGTTTGCCCAGGGGCAAAGGATCACACAACCTGATGGATCGAAGATAGATGTAAGTGGGTTAACCTACCAGGAAGCATATGCCAAAGGATATGTAGAACCTACGCACACTCCACAGTTCTTTTATCGTTTTGGATCTTCTTCTACAGGGGTTTCAGATTATTGGATCAAGGAAAACTCATGGATATCATTAAGGCAGGTAGCGTTGAGTTACCGGTTCCCAGCAAAAATATATGAAAAGATGAAACTAAATGGGTTGTCTTTTTCCGCAACAGGCCGCGATTTATTATATGTATATAAAACATTGCCGCTGAATTTCAATCCGGAATCCAACAATTCAAATAATACAGCCTATTCCGGAGAAAACGGCTTTCTTCCAATGATTCGTTCTTTTACATTTTCAATAAGAGCATCATTTTAAACAAAATTAAAAGACTTTCATTCCAGGAAACAAATATTTAGTTATGAAACATAGAATATCAAAATATACAACGCTTGCAGCACTTATCACATGTTTGGGATACATTAGTTCCTGCACAAAAGATTTTGGCTCCGTTAATACAAATCCAAGTATTGTCACCACACCCGATGTCAAATTTCTCTTATCCTATTCGGAAGACAAACTGGCAACTTACAAGGGAACAGAATGGGTATGGGAAAGTATGGAACAACTATGGAGGTTCACGGAACATGTCACATCAGACCCTTACGAGTTGACCACCAATGTTAATACCCGGTATGGTGCATTTTATAATTCCATCTTACCTAATCTTTTTGAAATACGGCGCCAGATAAGCAACAAAAGTGATAAAGATGCCTACCAAAAAATGGCTTCGGTGACATATGTACTGCAGATCTTGCAAGGCATTAAAGTCACAGATATGAATGGCTCTATGCCCTACACACAGGCTGAACAAGGAAGGTATACCGGTAACTACAGCCCCGTTTATGATACACAGCCCGCGTTGTTTGATACGTGGCTGAAAGAGTTAGATGATGCCATTAGTGTCTTGGAAAACAATTCATTGCCGGCCCAGCAAACTTACGGGGCGTCAGACATTTATTACAAAAGCGATTGGACAAAATGGGTGATGTTGGCAAATACGCTAAAGCTGCGTATTGCAGCACGTCTTGAAAACCAGGATAAAAATAAAACACAATCGATATTTCAAAAGGTAATGAGCGACGCGATTGGCCCGATAAGCAATGATAATGCACAGTTATCTTATTCAAGTACTAACTATCTACCTTTCGGTACCTCCGGAGATATTGATTACAGGTCTCCGCGTTTTGCCTCTGCTTCCATTATGAAGTTTTTAAAAGCCTCCGGCGATCCAAGGTTGCCGATATATTTTGAACAAAATGGTTTGCAGGGAAGTTTTAAGGATACGCTCAACAAATATGCTGTGACTTTGCCTGCTTTTATCGACATCGCCGATCCATTAATCTCTTACCAGGGAGGTCCCGCAGATTGGATAGCAAATCCTGCGTTTGCGCTGTATATTAAAAACCCGTTTCCGGTAGGTCCGATTTCCAAATATTTTCTTATTTCTCACATAAACAGGAAGTTCTTTTCTCCGAGATATAACGGTAATACGAATGGTCAGTTTACGGATGTGATGGTTACTAATGCCGGTGGCAACAACCTAACAGCCAAAACTGATATAAACGGACAAGCAATATTCCAGAAAATTAAAGCAGCAGATTATGTGGTAAAAGGCACTTTACATGATATTGCAACAAATACGCAAACTGTAAACATTAACAGTTCTAACCAAAAAGCGGATGTAACTTTAATTCACAACGACCCACGTTTTACCGTTGTTGGTACTGCAATTAATTTAGGAACCAAAACCCCAGAAGGTGGCGTGAGTACAACATTAAAAGACTTAAGTAGAAGTACAGTG
>JBDUAY010000210.1:0-9709 GCA_040004415.1 Bacteroidota bacterium
CCCAATGTATACGCTCCATCTTTCATCAGTGCCCGGATATTCATTGCGTGCCAGGCGCTGTCAAGATAAAAATCCGGGCGAAAGCCATCGATCGTAATTAACACAACATGCTGTGCGGGCGGCTTTTGCTGCGCACTGATCTGCAATGAAAAAAATACAAAGGCGGCGCATCCCAACATAATATTTGAAATTTTCATACTCCATTTTTACTTTATAAGTTTCCCGTCCGTTTATTTTTTACACAAAATCATCTTTAATATTCCAATTGCGCCATTACCGGGAAGTGATCAGAAGGCGTTCTGGCAGTATAAGGCGTTAAAGAAACTTCTGCCGGAAAATTGGAAGACTTTTCTGCAACAGCATCTTCTTTTTTTGACCTGTACGTATCCGTTAGTATGCCATAGCGTTTTACGGTAAACTGGTGGCTAACGAAAATATGATCAATGCGGCTCCCTGTTTTGTTATCGGTCTTAAAATTATTGAAGGTGCCGTTCAATGCATATTTCAATGGAGACAATTCATAACTATCTTTTAAGATACCCGAGTTGTTGACCAATGCATAACTTTCATTGGTTTGATCTACGTTAGTATCACCCGTTAAAATAACAGGCGTCTGCGCGGGAAATCCTTTAATCTTTGAAAGGATCAACTTAGCACTTTCCGCGCGTGCCTTTACACCAATATGGTCCATGTGCAGGTTAAACATATAAAATACAAAACCTGTCTGGATGATTTTAAATTTGCCCCAGGAACAAATGCGCGGAAGCACAGCATCCCATCCCTTATTTGGTCTATCCGTTATTTCAGACAACCAAAAATCCCCTTTATCAAGCAATTTAAATTTGCCCGTTTTATAAAATATAGCGGAATGTTCACCTGCATCTTTTCCATCTTCACGGCCAATACCAATATATGTATAACCAGGAAGGCTGTCTTTTAATCCTTCCAGTTGATTGTACAAACCTTCCTGGGTACCAAAAATATCAAAATCATGAAACCGGATCAATTGAGCAATCACGGGTAGCCGTTGTCCCCAACCGTTTCCATGTACGGAATCCCCATGGTTGGCATAACGCAAATTATACGTACCCACATTTATTCGTGGTTTTTCATTTGTTGTTTTCTTTTGCGCTGTCACATGTTCGGTGCAAAAACCAACTATTAATATAACCGATATTACCAGCGCACAAACATCTCTTCGTTTCTTCATCAAAAAAGGATTTAAACCATTCTTTTAATAATTATTGCCACACCGGATTCTGCAACAGGGCCGGATTAAGTGTTAAATCCCCGTATGGAATTGGATACAGATACATGTAATCCCCCCATTGCCTGGTTACGTTGTCCAACCAATGCAATTCACCAAAAGTTCCATTGGCCAGTGTTTGCGGGTTTGATGCGCCACTGATGGTTGGTGATACATTCACAAAAGTTACACCTGCAATTGCGGCAGGTGGAGTACCCTGGTAAAACAACACATCCGCCTTGCCGTCGTTATTTAAATCCATGGGCGTGTTTAATGCTTTTACGTACATGCCTGTCCATGGTTTCAACAAAAGCTCACCATGTTTCCAACGGATGAGATCGGCGAAACGAAATCCTTCCAACGCCAGTTCAACACCCCTGTCACGCCTTATTTCCAATATAACCGGGTTAGCAATATCCGGAAAGTATGTTGTCTGCATGTAGCTGTCGGCTACGGTGGGCAATGCACCTAATCCACCTGTAATACCTGCACGCGCGCGGAGGGCGCCAATTGTTTTTGTCCAGTCGGCCGCAGTTATCGTACCCAGTTCTGCGGTGGCTTCTGCATAGTTTAGTAAAATTTCTGCATAACGCATAAGGCTAACCGAATTGGTATTCAGGTTGCCCGCATCGTAATACATATCATCCAGTGTCCATTTTATGGGTTGATAGCCAGTAAAAGTATAGGAGAACAGAGGTGGCCCTGCAATGGTGGTGCCACTATTTATTCTGGTATAACCTGGTATGCGGATAGTTTGCTGCAGGCGCTTATCCCTGTTTAATGTTTCTTTATTAAACGGCAAGGTGTCGTAACCAGGAATGCTGGTAAACGGTGTGCCATCAATATTTAGAAAAGTATTGATGAATGTGCGGGTAAAACTGAACCTTACACCATAGGTAGCACTTGTATACCACCAGTTGGCATCATTTACCACCGCTAAGGCAGAACTGGTAACATCTGACAGCATGATTTCATTGGTAACGGGTGTAGCATTAATAAAAAGGTTACGAAATGATAAATCTGTACCATTCGCATTATTGAGGCTTTGCCCGGAACTGTCCATTACAGCTTTTGCAGCGCTGGCCGCTTCCTGCAACCATTGGTTAGCCGATGCTGTCAGGTTATAAGAAGTTTGATAACGGCGGAATGTGCCTTCAAACAAACAGATGCGCGACTTCATGCCGTAAACAACCCATTTTGTAATCTGGCTGCGCGTATTATCAGTCAGTAATGTGATATGAGAAATTGCATAATTCAAATCAGCCAGCACAGAATCCATCACCAGCGTGCGGGGATCTCTTTTGCTATACAGCAGTGCACTATCCGCAACGTCAAGCGGCTTACTAATCCATGGTACATCTCCAAACCGCTGTACCATATTAGAATAAAAATAAGCACGAAAAAACCTGGCCAGGCCAATATAGTTTTCTCTTACTGCTTTAGGAACAGCGGGATCAGTACAATTGACAATAAAATAATTCAGGCTTCTCAAATTTGTCCAGCTCCACCCGCTGCTTTGCCTGGAATTGAAAGCGCCGGAACGGATATAGTCGGGCACGCTGCCACGTGCACCAAAATCGCTAAGATTTGCATCTACTTTATAGACGGAGTTTCCATCGCTGCCGATAGCTGGTAAAATATTATAAAAAGAATTTGCATATAACTGTAATCCATCAGCGCTGCCAAATACTGCAGCGCGGCTGGCCGTTGCCTGTGGCTGCTGCTCCAGATTTTTACTGCAACCTGTGATGGCGATAACGCCTGTCAGCAGAAAAAGAAAATAGCTATTAATATGTTTTGCTGTACGCATAAATTATTTTTTTAGAAGTTCGGTCTAGAATGTTAATGTCACACCTGCAGTAATACTTTTTAAGATCGGGTAATTGTTACCGTTTCCATTGTTGCTGGTGCCGGTGAGTATTACATCTGATTTACCAATATTTTCAACATCCAGATCTTTTGTTAATTTATACAGTGGCGAATACGACAAAAGATTTTCGCCAGTGATATAGAACCTTGCCGCAGTCAGTTTAACTTTACGAACCAGTGCAGCCGGAATACTGTAGCCAATCTGAATATTTTTCAACCGCAGGTAGGCAACGTTTTGCAAATATTTTGTTTGTGGTGCTGCCAGTTCACCCTGTGCGTTTTGGGCGACGTAGCCACGATATCGTGGAAAATACGTGTCAGGATTAGAGGGCGACCATATTTTACCAACCTGGTATTGCATCAGGTAATTGTATGGTCTGTTATACTGTCCCCAGAATACGTCTGATTCCGTACCGGGCCACCAATCCTGGTGTCCAACACCTTGCAGAAATGCACTGAAAAAGAAACCACCCCAGTCAGCACTCAATGAAAAACCATAAGTGTATCTGGGCTGTGAATTGCCAATAATTCTCATAGCGCCGGGATCGTTAACTGTGTTTGCACCGTTGTTTATTACCCCTTTTCCATTGATGTCTTTAAATTTAATATCGCCGGGTCCCCATGTTCCATTGTTTGTAGCCTTAAACGTGGGCTGAAAAGCAGCTGCCTTGCTTACGTCTGCGCTGGTCCAGTAGCCATCATTGGTGTAACCCCATATTTCACCAAGCGTCATCCCTTTATAGTAGTCGGTAAGGATTTTGGTAGTGTTGTTATAACGGGTAATGGTTGATTTATAATCAGACATCCAAAAGCCGATACTGTAATGTAACGCCTTTGAACCTGCTTTAAACTGGTCGTGCCAGTTGATAGAACCTTCCCACCCTATAGTACGCATATCGGCATAATTACCTTTTGGCACAGTAGCCCCAAATACAGCAGGTAATGTTTTACCTACCGTAAACATGTTTGTGGTGTTTCTTTTATAAATATCACCGGTAAAAGTTAGTCGGTTTGAAAGAGCAGTAATATCAACTCCCAAATCGCTTGTAGTAGCGGTTTCCCATGTGAGGCCATCAGGTATTACACCGGGAGAACCTGTTTGCTGCGGCCTGATATTATTGATAACACGGCCGGATTGTGATATGCCGAAATTTTCGAGGAAACTATACGAAGCGATATTACCATTGCCCAGCGAGCCATAGGATCCCCTGATTTTAATATCAGAAATAACTTTTGGATCAACTTTCCAGAATGATTCTTTCGCTATCCGCCATCCTGCAGAAACAGAAGGGAAAAAACCATAGTGTTGATTACCGGGAAATTTGGAAGAGCCATCATAGCGGCCATTTACTTCTACCAGGTAGCGATCTTTAAATGCATAATTCAGCCTGCCGAAGCCACCCAGAATGGCCCATTTATCGTAATACCCCGAGGTCACGATGTTCTGACCGAAAGCGAGATTGATATTTGTTGCGTCCGGATATATCAGGCCATTTCTAAGTGTGGTTACGCGGTTATAAACTGATT
The DNA here is from genome assembly GCA_040004415.1 of Bacteroidota bacterium. Taxonomy (GTDB): domain Bacteria; phylum Bacteroidota; class Bacteroidia; order Chitinophagales; family Chitinophagaceae; genus JACMLD01. The sequence goes on from JBDUAY010000210.1 coordinate 4,643, forward strand.
GCTCATAATTATAGCCCACCAATGCCTTGATGTAATGTTTTTCTTTAAACGTAGTCTCATACTCTGTGTAAATATTAGAAGCAAGGTACTGGGTCCTGTTGCCGGCTACCTGCAAATCGTTGGTAGTACTGGCAGATAACGGCGGCGCTATTATTCCGGCGGATACGCTGTAAGGGATCGGCACCCGTATCTGTGTAGCGTTTGAATCGGAACTCTGGAAAGTAAAATCACCCTTTAGGCGAAGCTTATTACCGATAATTTTCGCTGCAAAGCCCGTGGTATTGCGTAAATACTGATTCACAATATTAATTCCGTTTCTTCCATATACGAAATCTCCCACGGTGTAAGCTGCAGAAAAAGTGAGGGTACCATCCGGGTTGAAAAGAGGCGCAGAAGTATGGCCTTCGTCTGCCAGGTTACGCCAAATGCCGCCGCCTTCGCCCACATTCAGCGGATTGTGATAACCACGGTTACTATATTGCGTGGTATTATAAATATTTAACCACGGCAATACATCAACGCTGCCCTTGGCCGTGATGTTATACATTTTATAGTCGTCTGAATTATACCTGAACAGACCCGCCTGGCCGTAATACCGGCCCGAGATATAATAACTGGCTTTGCCGCTATTTCCGGAAACAGACAGGTTTTGATCCATTGCACCGAGATTTTTCTTGTAGAGCAAATCATACCAGTTGGTATTGCCGTAGTAAACATAATTACCGTTTACCACGTCTGTTTTTGGTAACGATGGGTCTGCATCCCTTTTGGCAAATTCTGCAAGATAAGCACGTGAATAGGGTTGTGTCTTATTGATGTTTTGCGGAATTTGTCCGTTGTTCCACGCAGACCAGGCAGAATCGAACATTAGTGCATACTGGTAACCGTTAGACGACACATCGGGAACGGCGGTAGGCATCTTCAAAGAATAGTTTGACGAATAAGTAACCGTAACCTTATCTTTCGCGGGCGTTTTGGTTGTAATGAGTACCACACCAAACGCAGCCCTTGCTCCATAAATGGCAGAAGAAGCGGCGTCTTTCAACACGGTAACTGTGGCCACATCGTTCGGATTAATGAGGCTGGGATCACCCTGAACACCATCTATCAGTACCAATGCATTACCCCCCTGACCAATAGAAGTACCACCACGAATATTGAATGCGGGTGATTGCATTGGTTTACCATCGCCCATTACCAGGTTAAGATTTGGAATCATACCCTGCAAACCCTGGCTGATATTAGATATCGAGCGCCTGTCCAGCACATCACCACTCACCTGGGCAACAGCCCCCGTAAGGTTGGCTTTTTTCTGTGTACCGTAACCAACCACCACTACTTCATTCAGCGCGCTGCTTTGCTGTTGCAGCTTGGTGATAATGGAGATGCTGGTATTGGGTTTGATAGTATAACCCGATAACGTTTGCGTTTGAAAACCAACACTGCTAAATGAAAAACTATACGTGCCACGTACCGGCAGTCTGCTAAACCTGAACACACCGGCCGTATCAGTCTGTGTGTTGGTTGATTGACCGCTTTCATTGTTTTTGGCAACCACTGTTACCGATGCAACAGGCTCCCCATTTTCTTTACGTACGATACCATTTACATTGCCCGTTTCCTCCTGTCCGTACGATGTCAGAATTCCGCAGGAAAATGCAATCATTAATATGCATAATTTCAGCTGTTTTGTTTTGGTGAAAATGCTCATAGCATATGCTTTAAATTGGTTAAAAGATTGTACCTCCGCCTTTTTGGGGCGGCTTCAACATTGCTGTTGCAGTGATGTATGTTTAATTATTTGTTCTTGTAAGAATAAAACCGCCGCGTTGTTTTTTTATTGACAGCTTGTTGAGTAGTGCAATATCAGAAATGATCTTTTCAACAGGTTCATTTCTTTCAATTTTCCCGATAAAATATATCGTTCCAATATCCTTTTCAGAATAGTTTATTTTAACATTGTAAATAACTGCCAGCTGGTCCAGCACATCCGCCAGCGTCTGGTTGTTGAAAAGATAAGACTCATCATTATCCTGTTGCGGAGAAAATTTTACAGCTACTGACTTTGCAGCGGGTTTATTTTTAATGAAAGTGTGAATGAGACCTGGTTTGCCTTTTGAGGTTAGCACCAATTCTTGTCCGGGAAGTAAGTAGTAATCAGGTAGTCTTTTTTCAAATGCCGAATCCGTTACCGCCACAACTACTTTGCCCTCGTTGAGTCTGACTTTTATACTATTTTCATCTGCTGGTGCCATTACCCTGAATGCTGTACCGAGCGCAGTTGTACTAACATACCCGCTGTATACGGTAAAAGGCTTTTCTTTGTTTTTGGCTACTTCAAAATAAGCCTCCCCGCGCATGTAAATATCACGCCGTGCATATTTTGCAAAATCGCTATGGTAACGGATGGTTGTTTTTGGAAAAATGGTCACTGCAGAGCCATCTTCTAATATTGTTACGATTGCTGTATCAGAAATATTTTTTTGTTCGATCCATTCATTGTTCTGCACCGGCTTGCTTGCTATAAATAGCTGCTGATTTTTTTTATCCGCAGTAAAAATCCATAAGGCAATGGTTGCCGCTATTATACAGGCAGCCGCAGCCCGCCACAATAGTATCCTGCCACCCGTTGTTTTTTTCACATGTGCATCTGCTACATCATACATTGCCTGTGTATACTGCGCAGGCAGTGGGGTTACGGCGTCCGTTGTGTTCCATTCATTTAATAAATAAGGGTGTTCCGGATGCTGCTTTAAATATGCCAGCACCTTTACAGCTTCCTCTTCTGTGCAAAAACCGTTGAAGAAACTTTCTATTAACGCATCATTCATTTCTTGCATAATAATAATACCGTGCTGTTGTTACTATATACAGTTGGCAGAAGGCTTTACCCCGGTTCCAATAAAAAAATAATGCTGGAATAATAAAGAAAGCTGCTTGCAGGCAGTTCATCCCAAAAAAAGGAAAGAGAAAAAGACAAATAAAATAAACATCATCATTTCTTTCATGCGCCGGAAAGCTTTGGTAATATGATCTTCTACTGTTTTTACAGATATCTTCATCTGGTCAGCAATTTCCCGGTTATTGTACTCATGAAATGTTTTTAAAATCAATATCTTTTTGCGTACGGGCGGCAGTGTATCAATAGCAGTTCTTACCTGGTCGGATAGTTCAAAAGAGCTATACGTTCCAGGATAAACTGATTGTGTTTGTCCAATTTGTATTTGGCGTAATTTAACTTTCTTCTGATAGGTTTCCTTTTCAAAGTGATTGATCAGCAAAGAATGGGCGATGACGAATACTTGTTTCTCTAATGTGTGTTGTTCTGAAAGCGTTTGCCTGAACTGCCACAGGCGGATAAAAGTTTGCTGCGTGAGATCTTTGGCAGCATCGTCTGTGAAAACGCGTTTTAAAAAAAAGCGGAAGACTTTAATATGAAGATCATTATAGACGGTCAGGAAAGCGGCCTGATCGCCCTGCTTAATTGCGGCAGGCGTTATAAGGGTAACCCGTTGCGTATTTAACACGTTAGTCATGGCAGGCAAGTTGCAACAGAAAAATATAATTCCGATCGTTTGACTCGTAACTTAACCTAAAGATAAAATAAATATCAACTACAAATTTCCAAAAGAAAATATTTAATTAACGTTCCAACGCAGAAAATTAGTTACAAATAAGTTATGCAGTGGCGAGGATTTATGTGCAATTTTTTCGGCGGTGTATATAAATGCAGCTTACAGAATTTGCCGCGTTCTTTCTTCCATGAAAATAAAAGCAGCCTCTACCGGTAAGATTGATTGCTTTTTCACTACTTGCTTACTGCTTTAACAGGAAAAACATATCCTGATTCCTTTATCCAGTCGGTTAAACGATCCGGCCATGTTTTAAGGCTGTTGAAGACAGATCGTTTACCCATATTAAAACCATGATCGCCTTCAGTATAAATATGCGCCTCCACCGGCACTTTTGCTTTTCGGTGCATCTGCAATAATTTAATTACGGGCTCAGAACAGCAGGCATCATTATTAGATACCAGCAGAAAAGTTGGTGGCGCAGCAGGTGAAACCGTTTCAGGTACCGCCAGCGGACCAGGATAAATTAATATTTGAAAAGCAGGGCGCGCTGACAAAACATCCACTGCATCCGGTTTAACAGCGTGGCTTTCCTGGTAATGATATGCCAGCCAGCCTGCCACTTCCCCTCCCGCTGAAAAACCCATTACGCCAATCTTTGCGGTATCTACATTAAATTCTTTTGCGCGGCTACGTACCAAACGCATCGCACGAAAAATATCCTGTTTTACATTTTCTTCTGTATACAATGCGCTATCTCTTCGAAACAAACGATATTTCAGCACAAAAGCTGTAATACCAAGATTATTGAGATAGACAGCCGGATCTTTTCCTTCTGCATTATAAACAAGATTATAGAAACCGCCGCCAGGGCAAACGACTATTCCAACACCGGTAGCAATATTTGCCGGCGCAGGATAAACAACAACAGAAGGATGGTGAATATTTCTTACCCACCATTCTTTTGCCTCTTCCGGAATATCTTTTTTGCTTTCGAAACCAGGCGCACCATTTTTCCAAAGTGGAATAATGGTGCTGTCCTGTGCAGTTGAATTGTTAATTACGCCAAGCAAAAAAAGAAGTAGAAAAAAAGACAGCGGTGAAAATTTTTGTACACACATAATTTATGTTTACGGTTAAGCAATTTAAGGAATTAGAAAGCAATGGCTGATTTTGAGATTTTGGGATGGCTTAATTCATTTTATATTGTTCCAATTAACGATCATCCCGAAATTATTGCAAAGCAATCCTGATGTTTTCCGTTATTCAAATCAATTGTGACAAAAATAACATGGAGGCACAGCGAATAAATTCTATACTTCTAACTCCCGAATTTTACATGGAGGGGATAAAAATTCTTATATCCTCCCGTGCCTGCGTGGTTAAAATCTTCTGACGCTCATATCCAACCAATCACAAAATTCTGAAATCCGGTATCCCAAAATCTCTGCGCTTGCATTAAGAAAGCATCCTCGCCAGTCCTTCTTTAAAACTA
>JBDUAY010000211.1:0-9678 GCA_040004415.1 Bacteroidota bacterium
ATTCTCAACACATCTACCAGCGATAAAGACGTTATAAAATTGTTTTTTAAATAAGTTAATCCCTGCCCTTTTATATATGGACTGCCGGTTTCTACCGGCGGTCCTTTTTATTACAGGTGAAGTGTATGTTTCAGCTGACCAGGAGAATCTTTTTCCCTTTAATGCTGAGCCACTATTTAGTGAGGCAAAAAAATTAATGAACCGCATCTGTTTGCTTATTTGTCACACCCTTTATAATTCTGTATATAGATGCCAATATAAAAATGCCACCCAGAATTACAACAACAGATGAACCGGCAGGAAAATCATAATGAAAGGAAAAGTATAATCCAAAAAAACTACCCAGTATGCTAATCATCATTGCCGTTAGTAAAACAGCCGTTTTGTTTTTAGCAATCATAATAGCGGATACGGCCGGTATAATCAGGTACGAAAAAACAGGAATTACACCGTTTATCTTAACGGCAAAAACAATGGCCAGGCCGATAGAAATATAAAAGAGAAAATTCCAGATATTAAATATACCCACCAGGTGATTTACGCCATTTTCAAATGATTCTGTCAACGCAAAAAACTTCCGGAAAAAAATCAGCTGTACAAGCAGAATGGCGCCGAATACAATCGCAAGCGAAGTAATCTGTTGCCAGCTTACAGACAATATATTGCCAAATAATACTTCCTGGATATCGGAATCGCCGTGTGGCGTTTTTGAAATAAATAAAACGGTAAGTGCAGAGGCAAAGGCATATAATATCCCAATAATAGCTTCTTGCTTTAATCGTTTATCCCTGATATTAATAAAAGACATGAGCAGCGCACCTGATAAAGTAAATATCAATGGTATGGAAGTAAGTCCGGTACCGATGAATGCAGCGAACGCAACGCCGAGAGAAGATATTTGCCCCAGTGCCAGGTCAACAAAAACAATGCCCCGGCCAACAACATGTACACCCATATATGATAAAAGAATGCCCGTAATAACTGCCGCTGCAAAGGCCTGCACCATAAATGGCAATTGAAACATTTCAAACATGGTAAACAATTTTTAAGGCTGATGATAAATATAAAATGAATACTATTTTAATACAGCTGTTAATTGATCAATGTCATAATCGAACAGGTCAAAATAATTTTTGATACTACTGAAAGCAGCCGTTGACGTAGCCAGCGTTAGTTCTTTTACGCCGGTTTGTTTCGCCACAACATCAGACGATGACGTAGTAAAATAAGGAGACGAAATAATCACTTTTATTTTGTCGGCAATTACTTCTTTAATCACTTTTACCAGTTGCGAGGGCGATGGTGGGATACCTGGTTTGGGTTCCATAAAATCTACTATCTCCAGTCCAAATCTTCTTTCAAAATATACCCACTCATTATGATAAGCAATAACTTTAGTTCCTTTAAACGGCGCCATTTTGGCTTCCCATTCTTTTAATTTTGAATCGATCTTTACCAGGAACGCATTCAGGTTCGCTTCAAAAAACGGTTTGTCTGCGGGATCAATACGCTCCAGGCCATTGGTAATATTTCTTGCAATCACTTTTCCATTCAAAGGATCCAGCCAGTAATGCGGGTTTCCATAAATATGTATGTCACCTTCTCCCCTGTTAAGTGATGATGGCACCTGCAACAAACCTATTCCTTCTGATGCATCTACGTAGCCAGGCGATCCTTTTTGAATTTTTGCATTTCGTGAACTTGAAAGTAATTGCGGCGACCAGCCAGTCTCCAAATCAAGACCTACCGTTACAAACAAATCTGCGTTTGAAAGACTGATAATATAGCTTGGTTTAGGATCAACGAAGTGCGGATTCTGATAACCGGTAGCGATAGACTGAACCGAAACTTTGCCGGCACCAATAAGTTCCGCAATGCTTTTCATATCCATTGTTGTAGTAACAATTTTAATGGTGGCTGCCCCCGCGTTTAATACAATGATAAGCAGCAACGCCAGAATTGAACTGATTCTTTTCATATTTATTTTCGTTTTATTATACAATTTTTTAATACTGGTGTGCACCATGTGCACCAATAACAAAGATCCAGCGCAACCAAAACTGGTTATAGGCAGATTGAATATTAACATTGGTCTGCTTGTCTTCAAATTCTATTTTCTGAAATTCGGTAGCCAGCCAGCTGGCGGTTAATGAATAAGCTTGTTCAACAATATTTTTATTATAAGGTTTTTGCGCATAATCATACCTGCCAGTCAAAAACCATCTCTTGGAAATCTGGTATTCGAGGAATGAATATAATCCAAATGAATTTGAATTGAGGTTCGATGCATATTTTGCGTTGCTGTAAAATAATTCACTTTGCCAGGTAAGTGATTTGTATGTGTTTAGCTGGACAGGTTTCCATTTATACGTTATATCTGCGGCACCAATATTTGTATAGCGCGAGGAATCGTTGGGGCCCGTTATACCACTTAATCCAAATTCAAGTGTAGCGTTATCAGAAAGCGTGAAGAAGTTTTTCAGGTGACCCAGATAAATAAACCGATCATTATCGCCGCGGTTAAAAGTTGGTGATTCACCTGAACCAGAAGTTGCCTGGAAAATAAACTCCTGGTAAAAAGCTTTGGTAGGAAGCAACCAGCTCACTGAAAAGCCTTCATCGTTCAATCCTTCTTCACCAAAATAATTGACAAATGCATTGGGCAAATCAATAAACGGTAAAGCATGCGGATGTGTAGGATTTATTTTGCCAACCGCTTCCCTGAATTTTCCAGCTTTCAATTGTAATTTATAAGGAAGCGAGAGCGTAGTAAGATAACCTTCCTCCACTTCAACGCCATACTTGTGGGTAACGGGATCCCTTTGAAATGAAACAAAAAAATCTGCCCTGATATATGGGTCAACAACAGATTGAAAAGAGACTTCTGTTTCATCGAGATAAGCATTCACTTTCTTTTTTCCCTGGCTGATGTATGATCCCCTGAAATCCGCGACTACGCCAATATCAGGATTGGCAGAAATGCCGGAACGTGTTTGTTGTGGCGCAACCGGCGGTGCTGCATTCATTTGCATTTGCAACTCAATCTGTTTAAGCAGTGCAGAATCTTTAGCAGTACTGTCCGTTTGCGAAAAAGTTTTATTGCTGAAAACAACCGATGCCAGCAATAAAATTACAAGTGTAATCCGTTTTGGTTCATATCGCATATCTACAGGAATTTTATAATTCTTTCAGCAAATAACAAAAACACCCGGTTGCAGCTGCTTCCCGAAATTATAGCAATTAACCTTACAGAAATTACCTTTTTACTAATAAGAGATTTAATTACGAATGCGTATGTTTTTCAATCCCGGGCCTGTTTCTTTTTTGATATTTTCCGCTACGCTTTCCCTAACGAAACGGTGTGTCCTATTGAATTTTCCGATCAATTAACCATTTAATAACAACTGATTCGCTTATTCGTTTTCACAGATTGGCATACGATTGTTCACCTGGGATTGCTTATTTATTCCTGCAATAATCATGGTCTCATTTTGGCACTGTATTATTCCCGGAATTATTAGCAATATCCGATCTGAAAAAAAAATTACCGCGTCAAGTCCCGGACTATTTTCAAAAAAAGCTTACATAACAAAATGGATTATTTGCCGTTTTTAGTTTATTTGTAGCAGGAATGAGGAACAGACACCGTGCGTAATTATTATTTTATGCCGCATTATTTTAACGCGGGCTTCTAAGATAAAAATGAAATTATATTTGCAGCACAATAAAAATGTTAGAAACATGTGAATATCCTCTCCGCAAATCTAATAATATTCTAATCTCCGTTTAACATTAGTTTAAAATACTTGCGTTACATTGCATAAGACGGAGATTCATTTTTGCCATCATAAAAGAAATACTTATGCCAATATCATTAGACAAATTCAGGGCTAAGCTCGTTATCAAAATCTTATACGCACGTTCAACAGAAGAAACAGAAAGATTTATTAATGGTGCCATCAGCGCAATGAGAAAAACAAAAACCAATGGACAGGTTATTGCAAATTTTGTTGAACGCGTAATCAGCCAGCTTGGTACTACGCAATCCCTGATAACAAATTCTACGCATGGACATAATATAATGACGGCTATTGATTCACTTTTGCGCGTGCGTGAATTAAGCAATCCCTCACTGGGCTAATATTGTTTTCAACAATACGGTTGCGGGCAAATTCTTTCAATTTTATTTCTGTAGAATCTGTAAAGAATGTTAATACTGGTGCAGGTAATGAACCGTAAATTGAATAAATAAAAGGAAAAGATCGTAAAACAGTTTTTTCCTTTTTTATTGTCATTAATCTAAAAATGACACTGCTGTTCACGGTCTGCGCCACAGGTTGGCACGGTTTTTCAACTACATACGGAAGGTTAAAAAATAATTTTATGGCTTCTTCTGCAGGTGTATTTTTTATTGTTTTTGTAATCGTTGTAATTCCGCTTTTTGCCATTTTTAAAAGACGAAAAAATAAGATGGACGAGAAAAAGCGATCCTGAAGGGATGTGTAAAAAAAATAAATTGCCTGGAAGATATTCCAGCAGAACAAGTATGAATATCTTCCGGACAACTATCAGGGCTGATGACCGGAAAAATTTACACCCAAAAAAATAAACTAACCATCGTGGCTGGTGCTGAACAAAAATTTGTTAAACCGGCAAACTAAAATAAAAAGCAGATCCTTTACCTTCTTCACTCTCGACCCATACTTTACCGCCGTGCGCGTCAATTATACGGCGGCACAAATAAAGCCCAAGACCAATTCCTTCCAGGTTGCGCGTCTTTTCTGCCCTGAAAAAGCGATCAAAAATATAGGGCAGCTGCCCGGCAGCTATTCCAGGTCCCTGATCTTTAACTGACACTGTGATATTGACAGCATCTGATTTAACCTTAATTAAAATAGTATTTACGGCGTTGGAATACTTCACCGCATTGCCGAGGTAATTACTTACTACCTGCAGCATCCTGTTACGATCACCGTTCGCCTGCCGTCCTGCCTTTCCGTCAATCGTAAAAACAAATCCCGGCTGTAGTACACGATAAGTTTCCACGGCTTCTTTTATCATGTCATCAAAACCAAAGGGAATCTTGCTTAACTGAAAATTACCTCCACCTACCTTAGTCGCATCATATAACTCAGAAATCATTTTATTCAGCCGCTCAATATTCTTCTTGTTTTTTTCCAGCATTATAGTAAGATCGTCTGCAGAACCTTCTTTTATCATCAAACCCATCAGGTCATTACTCATTAAAATACTGGCCAATGGATTCCGCAGTTCATGTGCTACAAACCCCATCAAATCTTCCCGCTCTGTGTCAACCCTTCTTTGAATCGTGATATCGTGCCCCACTAATAAAACCAAATCTTCCAGTTCCCTGTTCAAAATTGCCTGGCAACTGATGTCATATACCCTTTTGTCCGTGGGCGTTACTATTTCAACTACCTGCTTATTAAATGATTTTCCTGTGTTAATAACCTCCAGGATTTTATGGTGCAATTCGCCTTGTTTATCATAGGGCTTAATAAACCCAACAAAATCAGTAATTGGGAGCACGCCATTATTTGTGAACAGGCGTGAAAAAGCAGGATTATACTTTACCACCTGCATCGATTTATCCAGGATAATTACAAAGTCATCGATAGCGTTTAGTATCGTTTCATTAAAATCATTGGCGCGGATAAGCGATGTTTCATAATCTTTTTCTTCATGAATGTCCTGGATCATCTTCAACACACTGCGGTCACCATTTTCATGCTCAACCAATACACTTTCTCCGGATACCCAGCTCACGCTTCCGTTTTTATGCACCATGAAATTTTTATCATCCCCCTGGCGTTTAGTAAGCACATTATTTATCTCCTGGCCGGGTTTTCCCTTAGCACGGTCCTCATCCGTAAAAAGCATGGAAAAATGTTTTCCGTTAACATCCTCATCTTCATAGCCAAAAGACGTCTTAAAAGCAGGGTTTGTGCATTGAATAATGCCCGCAATATCCATCTGCAGGCAGGCATTTACCCGGCTGTTCGCGAAAAGTGCAGAAAAATACCCCGAATTATCAACCTTTTTGCTGTCCATAGTGTATAATCAGGGGTCAAAGTTGCAAGAATTTGCGGACATTAAAAGAAATTAAATAGATAAAAATTGATTTAACAATCCAACTTTGCAACAAATTATATCTTTACCCCAAGTATCAAAACATTGGCAGGAGTATTGCCGTGTTAAAAGAAAGGATTTATGATATCAGTTAACCAGGACGAAACGCAACATGGGCGCAAATATGATATTTGCGGAGTCGGACACATCACCTTAGACAAGGTTGTAACGCCCCGCAGTGTTAAGCATATGCCCGGTGGCACCTCTTATTATTTTTCTAATGCCATCAGGAATATGCCACTGCATTATTTGCTGGTTACTTTATTGGCTAAGTCTGAAATGAAGACCGTAGACGCATTGCGTAAAACAGGTATTGAGGTAAATGCATATGAAAGCGCTCATTCTGTTTATTTCGAAAATATTTATTCAGAGAACCAGGATCAAAGAACACAACGTGTATTACAGATAGCGGATCCTTTTACGGAAGCGCAGCTAAAGAACATAGATGCCCGTATTTTTCATCTTGGCCCTTTATTGGGCAGCGATATGTCGGCTGCATTTATAAAAGATTTATCCACAAGAGGCCGTATATCTTTAGATGTGCAGGGATTACTGCGTACGGTTGTAAATAAACAAGTGATATTGGGAGATTGGTCTGAGAAGAAAGAAGCACTGAAATATGTAGATATTTTAAAGGCGAACGATGAGGAAATGGAAATGTTAACCGGCTGTAACGACCCCAGGGATGGCGCATTGCTTTTGTCTGACTGGGGCGTTAAAGAAGCGGTGATTACCCTTGGCAGCAGGGGCTCGGTAATTTATAAAGACGAAGTTTTTTATGATATTCCTGCATTTATTCCAGACAGTATTACGGATGCCACTGGCTGCGGAGACACCTATATGGCAGGTTATCTCACGCAACGTACCTTTGGAAAAAATCCACAATATGCGGGAGAGTTTGCATCTGCGATGGCCGCCCTGAAAATTGAAACACACGGGCCGTTTACCGGCACCGCAGAAGATGTATTTAAATTTATGGCGTTGCAAACAGGCAATGATATCCCCGTGCTTGACCAGAGCAGTAAAATGACAGGGTAAGCTTTTTAAGCAAAATCGAGTGCAACAATTTCATGGTCCGTTATCCCAGCTACATTTATAATTACCACACCTTTGTCCATTTCAAAATGCGGGCTTTGTTCTGCCATTATTAAGTGCACCGCAGCTATATTTTTATTTTCTGGAATTTTAATACGGAGTTTTGCTTTTATGGGTATCAACTCCCGGAACGGACCCTTCATCATCATCGGGTTGTTTAAATTAACCAGGTGCACGGTCATAGAATTCTTTTGACGCCAGGCTATAACATCTATGACACCCGGACCGCTCACCGATACAACCGGATCTTCATTCAGCGCCCAATTAAACACATTGCCCAGCAATTTTCCATGATCAGTACTCATCATCTGCCAAAAAGATCGATCCAGGTCTCCTGGTATATAAACTACCCTGCTCTTTCCAATTACCCGCAAATACATTTCGCGTTCATTCGTGTCTTCCACACGCGGGTACACATCTTCCATAGGCAAATCAGGGTAGGTTGGAATAAGTGTAACGGGTGAAGGGAAATCTATGTTCGGTGTAACATCTGCCTGGTAGACAGTATTAATGATCCGGTAAGCATCTTCTAATCCTTTTAAAACCGGGTGAAAAGTGTTTGTTGCCGGATTTGCTTTTAATTTTAAATAACTGTTCCGCATTGGCCCTTCTACTTTTTTATTGAAGGACACGCCAAAAATATCTGCCAAACCGAAATCATTGCGCAACACGCCGTCTTCATTGTACAGCGAAGTTTCAAAAGTAGCCACAAGGCTGCCACCCTTCGCAACAAATTTTCTTAGCTGATCACATTGACGGTCTGACAACGCAGCAATATTGGGAAGAATTAAAAGCTTGTATGCAGTGATGTTTTCAGGTTCCAGCAACCGGTCGTTTACCATTTCAAACGGAATGCGCGCTTCTACCAATGCATGATACATACCGTTGGAATGATCTGCGCTTTTATCCTGCCAGGGCTTGCCGCCGTATCTTTTGTCTGTTTGTTCAGAATATAACATTCCAACGCGTGCAAGACATACGGTGTTGCGAAGATATTTTTCTGCCCTGTTGTACACCTGGTACATGTTACTAACGGTGTTGAGCCAGCGCTTATCGTACAGCACTGCTCCAAACTTTACAAAACAAGGCAATAATCCATTTGCAACACCTTCGGCAACCCATATCCTTATTTCTGCCTCACTTTGCACAGAATCTTTCCAACGGTATTCTTCTTCAATGCCTACACTAAAAATCCCTACTTGCGGTTTCATACCAAGGGTGGCCCTTGTTTCTTTGGCGCCTTTTGCATTGGACCACGGTGGAATAACACCTCTCCTCGCCTGCTGATCTGCAAAAAAGAAATCTGCATTTTTACCCGTCAGTACTTTATCAGGAAAACCATTGGGAATAAATCTTGACGAAGACTGTATCTTTCTTATTTCAGCATCCCATAAAAACCAAAGTTCCTTTAGCCTTTCAATCCGCCAATCTGTATATTTAATAAAAGCAGGATTGAGCCGCTCATTGTCTTTGGGCAATTCCAATCCTGAATATTTTTTAAAATTCTCTGCACAATGCTGGCAATAACACATGCCCTGTCCCGACCAGCGGTTAGAAAATATTCCATCTGGCTTAAAACGTTCCATGATTTCCTTGTGAACGTTTGTCATGAATTCAAAATTATATGGCCCCAGTGCGCAGTTTACCCACAATTCGGGGTTTGCCCAATGCCTGTATTTTGTTCCGTCTGCCTTTACTGCAATCCAATCCGGATGCGCATCGTACACGTCCTGCCGCGCCGCATGCGGGTCTGTGCGAAGAATAACCGACATATTCATTTTGCGGCATCCTTCAATCATATATCCTAACGGATTGGAAGTTCCCAATGAATTACTCCTGTGATGAAGCGGAACATCTGTTGGATAGAATGCCACTACCCCACCGGCACTTAATAATGCACCGGATGCGTGAATCTTTTTAAAGTAAGCCAGCCAGAAATCAGGATCAAATTTACCGGGATCTGTTTCTACAAATGCCAGTTGGGCCCAGCGCATTGATTTGTCGAACCAGCGTTCACCAGGTGTAAAAATATGTCCTGTTTCTGCGTTGCTAATAACGGAAGGCCCCGCCAGTGCAAATCCTCCGCCCAATAAAGTTGTATGTTTAATAAAATCTCTTCTATACATCTTTTCAATATTGGTTTGCAATCATATTCAAGGTAATTTAAACATAATTCGATCTCACCCACCATCAATTATTTTTACCTGGTTTGGTTGTATCGCCTGCCTTTGGATCATTGACAGGTGCTTGAGATTCAATGGGAACCCGGCTGCTGTCTTTATCAAACATGAATTTACTATCGTCACTATTATCACCATCATTATTTTCTGGTGCGTTTTGCAAAGTATCTTTGGGGTTATCTGTAGAAATTATCAGGTTCATATTTTGCGGTTGCTGAAAAGCAAGCGGCTGCGGACGCGGCGGTTGATTGCC
>JBDUAY010000620.1:0-2881 GCA_040004415.1 Bacteroidota bacterium
CCAACGGGTGTGGTTGGCCTGGATTATAAGTTTCAAAATATACCACTCAATTTGTCGCTCGACTGGAAACCTGAACTGGATATTATACCCCGTATTAATTTTGTACCGGATGCATTTGGCCTTACTGCCCGTTTTACGATCCAATAAAAATTTATCTGCCAATATCTTTAAAAACTTCTTCCTTGCGAAGAAGTTTTTTTTGCAAAAAACGCAATTATTTATAACCAGCCTTACTTAGAAGCAGTCTAAAAACGATAAATCATGATACCAGCAAAGTTATTTATGGCATCAATCAACATAGTTCTATAAAAAGTATACTGAAGGCTTTAAATAACCCCGTGCCTTTAGGCCGGGGAGAATTGAATCCCGGAACCGGGCTTTAGCCAAAACAAATTTCGGCTAAAGCCAATAAAGGAAAAGGGCTGGAGCCCCGGCCTGAAGGCGCGGGGTTACTAAAGATGGTTACCGGTCTTTGTAAATATTTTTAGACAGCTTCTCAGAGCCGGGTGTTGGTTTATCCAAAAAACAAATACGCCAGCAAAATAGAAGTAATAATTCCCACCAAATCTGCGAGGAGCATAACACCAATTGTATACCGCGTATTTTTAACATTGACAGATCCAAAGTAAATAGCTATCACATAAAACGTAGTATCTGAAGCGCCCTGCAAAATGCCGGAGAGTCTGCTGGCAAAAGAATCAGGACCGTAGGTAGTCATGGTGCTTACCATCATTCCGCGGGCCGCTCCCCCGCTTAATGGCCGTATCAGGGCGGTGGGCAATCCTTCTACAAAACGGGTATCTGCACCTAACAAGGCAAAGAAACTTTTTATCCAGCCAATTACTACCTCAAATGCACCGCTGGTGCGCAACATACTAACGGCAACCAGTATCCCAACAAGATACGGGATGATGCGGATGGCGGTATCAAATCCACTTTTTGCGCCGTCAATAAACGCATCAAACACATCAATCTTTTTATATACTCCGCCCAGCACAATTAAAAGAAATACCAGTAATATCAATCCATTGCTTAAGACAGCGGAGAAAGATTGTATACCCGCAGCGTTTAGTGTAATAACATATAAAACGAGTAATGCAATGACGGCCGAAATACACAACACCCATATAATAATTACCGGCTGAAATACATTTATTTTTTGTTTGAAAGCAACGACCAGCATCGCTGTTATAGTGCCTGCAAAAGTTACAATCATACAAGGAATAAACACATCGGTAGGATTGCTTGCATGCTGGGATGCGCGGATGGCGATTACACTGATAGGAATAATATTTAACCCTGCTGCGTGCAAACACAAAAACATAATCTGTGCATTGGAAGCGGTTTCTTTGTGCGGGTTAATTTCCTGCAGGCTTTCCATGGCTTTTAATCCGAAGGGTGTCGCCGCATTATCAAGTCCCAATAAATTAGCAGAAAAATTCATAATCATATGCCCCATGGCAGGGTGCCCCTCAGGTATTTCAGGAAAAAGTCTCGAGAAAAACGGACCGACAATCCTGGATAGCAGGCGAATGCCGCCGGCTTTTTCCGCGATGTTCATGAACCCAATAAACAATGCCAAAATACCAATTAATTTAAGGCATATTTCTACGCCGTCCCAGCAGGTATCAATAATACCGTTGGCTTCCTGTAATTTGACAGCCGTTATTTTTGTTCCGTCTTTTTTGTAAATAAGATCGCCAACTTTTACGCGGCTGCTGGTATCAAGGGCTCGCAACAAGGAAGGTTCTGCAGCGGATACATTCATTTCTTTAACCTGTACCGAATCGCCTTTTTTGCCGGTAACCATGCTACTAAATACCTGTTTCTGACTACCGGAAATGAATTTTGCCGTTCCCGTAAGAATGGCGACAATAATAAAGGCACTCCATATCCTGCTTAACGCCATAGAAATGATTTGATTAGGGTTTGAAGATAATTGATTCAGCTGAATTGACATCAGCCTGCAAAAACACTATATTTGCGGCTCGAAAAATCGGTAGAACCGGGACACCAATCGGCAATAATGACAGAATAATACTTTCATTCAAAATGTAATAACATATTTAAAATAACAGCATATTGAGTATTGTGAACCTGCAGCTGCCATGAAAGAAAAAGATGAAACGAGCGTGGCAAGGATGTTCCACAAAGGACAAATGGTCGTCAACAAGAATTTAAGATTTAAAATACAACATATAAAAAAGTAAAAGATGGGTTTACAAGCAGGTATTGTAGGATTGCCAAATGTGGGAAAATCAACCTTATTTAATGCGGTTAGCACCAGTGCAAAAGCACAGGCCAGCAATTATCGTTTTTGTACCATTGAGCCCAACACCGGGCTGGTGAATGTGCCCGATGAACGGATCGACAAGCTTGCCGGGCTCGTGAAACCAAACCGCACGGTGCCAACGCAAATAGAAATTGTTGATATAGCTGGTCTTGTCCGCGGTGCCAGCAAAGGTGAGGGCCTTGGTAATAAATTCTTAGCGAATATCCGCGAAGTAGATGCGATTGTACACGTGGTGCGCTGCTTTGAAGATGAAAATATTTTGCGCGATGAAGGGGCTATCAACCCGGTAAGCGATAAAGAGATTATCGATACAGAACTACAGTTAAAAGACCTGGAAAGCGTCGACAAGAAATTATCCAAAGCAGAAAAATTATTGAAGACAGCTGATCCAAAACAAAAAGCAGAGTATGAAGTACTGAAACGTTGCAAGCAACATCTTGATCAGGGCCGCAACATCCGTGAACTGAGTCTTGATAAAGAAGAAAAAGCGGCCGTTGCAGATTTATTACTGCTGACCGATAAGCCCGTTTTATATGTTGCCAATGTTGATGAAGCGTCTATGCATACCGGCAATAAATATTCGGATGC
>JBDUAY010000621.1:0-2877 GCA_040004415.1 Bacteroidota bacterium
AATTAATTTTTTCATTTAAATGTAAATAATACTTATAAAAATCCGGCAACATCGCAAAAAGAAAAAATAGAATTAAAAACAATGTCATCAATAGGTAAAAGGTACCTGCCAAAAGTGAGATTAAGTAATTGCCTCCTACAATTCGGTATTTTGCAAAATTCTCGTTGGCATAAAAAACTTTCATCACGTACTTCAATAATTTCATATTTTTTTTATTTCTCCTTATCAACAATAAGTTGTCCATCCAATGTAGAGTTGCTGACGTCGGGCTTAAATATGTTGGTTATTGTTTCCAAAATGAATGCGGTCTTTTGTAATGCCTCCATCCGCAATTCTGGTGGTACTTTTGGAAAAGATAGAAGGTGATGGCCGAAATCAACGTGACTTTGCATTGCCTTCATAAATTTTTCATACATAGTAACCTCTACCTCATTTGCTGCTTCAACTGAGATACGCAGTTGGTAATAGAAGGCCGGAACGGCCATTAACCACATAGTTAGTTGCCAGTCGTCAGCAATCCCCCATGGTTCTGAAACCACATCTGTACGGTTCGAAAGATCAGCATCGTGTACAATTCGCTTCCGTCTCTTCGCCATTTGAGTTAAGGTAGGGTATAGAGACCTAAAGGGCATGGCATCAATACCACTTAGCTTAAGCGCTTTGTCAATGTCAGTTCTTGAATAAAAGCTCAGGCTCTTATTTGCCTTAGGGATATAGGTCCGTAGAGCATCTTCGAAAGTTGCATGGAGGAACACAACAATGGCCCTAAGAATGTCTGCCCTAACTCCGTCGCTTTGTTGAAATAGGCCCGGCGGCTTCAACGAATCAAAGTCGGAATGGATGAGTTTTACCAAAGCACTAATTCTGTTAATATTCAGATCGAAGCGGGCTTTCAGCAGATTGTTATGGATACTCATAATGTTGGTAGGAGTTATAATGGGCACAACGTGCTAATTTATGCAATTAGAGGTGCCTGCGGAAAAATACAATGCAGCCGGTTTCTGATCAACATTTAGTATTGTTTGTAGGGCAATTCTTACGGCTACGTGTATACTAAACTTCAAACGTAACTTATTTAAATGGCGTAAAGATAATAGCATAGCCGCTAGGATTTTCGCCAGGAGGTTCTTCCGGTTCAGTTTTATATACTTGTATTCTACCTGTTACTGTAAATCCAATGTCTTCACCTATAACACGGATCATATTCGTAGCTTCAGAAATAGATTCTGCCTAAACTTTCATGCCCATATAGGTATTGCCATTACGGCATTCAAAACCTTCCACGCATCACCTGCGCTAATTTTTGCAGTTATGCTTGCAATTGAAAGGTTGATTTTTCATTTTTCTCTTTTTTTACTGTTTAATAAATTTTCTAATCTTTTCAATTTGTAACCCCAGAAAGAAACGAAATACTTCCACCATTTAAATGCATGTTGTTTCATAATTTCAATTTTTCAGGAAGGCTGCCCTACTCCTTCCTTCATTAACTTAAGTAAGCTTCCGGGAATATATTGAGTCCAGCCTTTTACACACATATCATAACATTCAACTTCGGGTAACAAGCCCTGGTGTGTAAAATGTACGGTGGTCTGATTATTTTCTGTTGATATATCGAATATAATTTTCGTCTTCTTCCATTCTGTTTTATCCTTGAGCCAGTGCAGGTAACAGTCTGTCACCGTCCAGACAACTTTGGTATCGGGAATCAATGTGGTGATTTTTATTTTGACAAATGTTTCGCCAAAACTGATGGTAAACTCATCATTCAGTTTTTCTGCACGGCCGGTAAAATCTTTTGTCCACCAGTCATAGACATGGCTGATGGCCATCATTGCTTCCTCCGCGTTTACGTTTGCAGTTATACTGCAATTGAAATCTTGCTTTTTCATTTTGTTGTTTTTTTATTGATTAATAAATTTTCTAAATTTTTCAACTTGTTACCCCAGAAGGCGTCGAAATACGCCAGCCATTTTTTAAGGTCTTTAAAACCTTGTTGCTCTATCGTGCAATACCGCTCGCGGCCAATATTGCGGATAGAGATGAACCCAGACTCGTTAAGCACTTTAATATGCTTTGAAACGGCCGGCCTGCTCATATCAAAGTTTTCAGCCAGCTCGTTAATGGTGAGGGTTTCTTTGGTAAGCAGGTACAGCATCTGTCTTCTGCTGGGATCGGCAATTACATGGAACGCATCAAGCCTTTGTTGTTGCATCAGTTTTAAGGGTTTAATAGTTTGAGAATTTTGTTGATATTGCCTAACCAGCCCTTGTCCATCGCCCCGAATATTGGCAGCATCTCTGACCCTTCGAAACCGCGGTGTACCAACCGCAGCTGGGTGCCATTGTTTTTTTCGGTTAGCGTCCAATGCACTTCAGATTTATTGAGTACACCGTTTCCGGAGCCAAAATCCCAACTGTATACCAGCTTTTCATAAGGGACCAGTTCCAGCACCCTGCAATGGAAAATGCCGTCGAAATCAAAATCAGGCATCGGTTTGGCGGTGAATTTGAACGCGTGACCCACAACAGGTTGAAAGTCGGTTGGCATCAGCCACTGTGTCATTAATTCGGGGACGGTCAGGTAATCCCATACATCCGCTACCGGGCTGGGATAAAAAATTTCATGTTTGATAATTTTTGCCATAATGCGTAACTTTTAGGTTACACAAATGTATATGTAACTTTTGAGTTACCCAAATTTATTTTAAAAATTGTTTTTTAATCTGACAATCTATCTGAGGAGAAATGATCCTGGTTTTTTAACCGGCGCCCCATGGCTGGAAAATCCATTTCAGTGCCGTCCCAGTATATTGAATATGGGAAAAAAATTAATAAAGGTTGGCCTTTTTACTGCGCACAATCGCCTTAATTCTGATGT
>JBDUAY010000212.1:0-9638 GCA_040004415.1 Bacteroidota bacterium
TAATATAATTATTGGTGGATGTGTTCCTGAGCTTCACAAATCCATTGGTAAATGAAGGCACCTGTTGTTGTGGCGGTGGAGGCGGTGGTATATTCTGATTGCCGCTGTAGCCGCTATTTCCGTTATTTCCATTGTTACCATAACCACTATTTCCCCCACCATTATAGCCCGCTGAAGCCACCGGCTGTAATGAATTGGCCAGGTACACAACTTCCATGTTTGGCTTTTCATTTAATGGAACGATTACAATTGCACTGGTGCTAAAGGTCTGACCAGCCTTTATCCAGTAACCAATCTGCACAAATCTTTTATTTTTTACGGCTTTGCCACTTCCGTCTTTATCATCTACCAGCGCCATCACATTGCAGGGCGCGGCTTGTATTAAGGCTGATTTTGATGTAAGCCTCGCTCCTGTTGCGTTTAAACAGTTGAACTGAGCCAGTTGATCAGAGACGTTACCCAGTGGATTAAAACCCTCTTTATATAAAATAATTTTTGCTTCCTGCGTAGAATTGGTAACATAAAATTTTACTGAAAACCGGCTGAAGTTTCCTTTGTTACGCACTTCCTTTTCTTCTTCACTTTTTATTGTGTAACCCATTACCAGTCCGCCCACATTGGCTGGCGATGATTCAGTTACCTGGTATGCAGATTGCGCAAAAACATTTGCCGCCTGAAGCAGTAAAATAAATAGTATACATTTTTTCATGTGCATGTTATTGTTGGATGATTATTGAGGGGTGATTAATTTTTCAAGTATGTCAAAATCTATATTGGCAATTGCTTTATCAGCCATATCCTTATCTCCTTCCATTTTAATAATGATACTATATACACCCAGCTTGTTGCCATTTGGCGGGTAAATTGCTGTAGAAATTTCCGCATCGTAACCGCCACCGGATTTACCTGCAACAGGTGCATCAAATTTGCCAATATAGACATATAATTTGTTGGAGATCCAACTGCCATCACTTTCTTTTAACTGCCCGGTGAAAACTTCATATGCAGAACCTTTTACATTGTGCTGAATCTTCGTATTATTTTTATCCCCCAGTTTCATCAGCATCGTTTCGCGGTTATCGGGATTTATAATTACCTGCAAATAAAGATTATGATTCATTTCCATCTTTTTATAGTCCGGCGTTTCAACGCCATTGCGCTGGTTAAAACCATCCATTGATTTTGTATATTGATCAGCTGTTATTTTTCCGGCCATCATTTGTTTTATCAATGTATCCCTGTGTACAGCCTGCCTCTTTTGAAAATCAGGATCAGTTGATCCCCCACCCAGTTCTGCAGCGGTTGGGATCTTAATAAACCGTAATCCATAGGTATCGTCACTGGTAAAAAAAGTTTTATGCGCGTTTAGGCCCGTTAACCAATTGTGACGATAATCTGATGAACAATAGGGCCTTTCTTTTACTGGTGCTTTAATATCTGCATGACCAGGCAGTATGGTGATATCAATATTGCCGGCAGCCATTCCGGCAGATCCTTTAAAAGCAATATTTGTAACCACCGGCGCAAGTGCCTTCTGTACTGCATCAAAAATTTTATTACGCAAAGCCGTTTCGCAAGCTGAAGTTGTTCTACTATTACTTTCCTTATCATAGAACGATGCATAAATAGTGGGGTCGCAATCGCACCCGGGCAACACATCCGATTTATCGTATTTTGGTTCCCGGTAAAAGTGCGCACTTCCCGTAATGGAGCCCTCCACCCAGCTATTGTCTTTAACAGTTGCAAGTCTTGCCGCGCCACTTATCGTAAAACTGCACGCTGATGCAGTAAAACTATTGATATGAACATGCAGTGGTTTGTTTTTATCTGCTTCGTCCCTATTATATTCAGGTGCTGAAATAATGTAATTATTATTTTTAATAGTAACCTGGTTGGAATCGTTACCGCTTTGATCGTAAAAAAAGAAATCGTCCTTTTTCTCGTTCATCGTAATAAAGGCAACATCCGGTTTTCTATCTCCCCACCCTGCATCCGGCATATATTGCATATGCCTGTCACCGTTATGCGGATTAATAAACCAGTAACCATGCGGATTGTCGAATTTCAGCAGCGGAGCTGTAAACTGCATCATCATTTGTTTGCCTCCACCGGCCGGCGTAAAAGTAACCTGCATGCTTCCGCCTTGTGCATTCGCAAATAAATTGACAAGTAGTATTGCAATTGCAAGAATCGTTTTTTTGTACATCGGTTCAGATGGGTTTGGTTGGCTCAGGTAGTTCAAGATACTACAAACTTCTGCTCAAACTGCCCGGCGCGCGCTGTTTATTCAATTATTGATGATGTAACAAAAGTATTTTTTGCCACCCGGCTTACTTGCCCCCCAAAAGAGGGGATTTATCAGGCGGTGAATCGCCGGACTTTATATATAATGCCATGAAGAACCGGGTTGCCCCAAGTTGTAAGAGAATAAAAGTAGCCGTATCCCCTTGCCAGGCAACCGGAGGTCAAACAAGTAAATTGCTTTTATTTTTTTGCTGCGCGAAGCGTGTATCCGGCTCAATAGGGCCCTGTTATTTTTTTACCACTGGCTGACTTTCTACTTTTCCTTTTACTTCAATCTTAATTACGGTCGCAATTGTATCTACCGCATTTGCCGGCAAGCTAATAATCAATCCCTCTTTTGTTTTTTTGGATTGCAGTGCCGTTTTATTTGCGAGCAAGGTTACCGCGCCGATTTTATTGGTCAGCGCCGGCAAAATTAATTTCCCATCTTTGGGCCAGTCGAACACAGAAAAATATAAGACAGTGTTTTTACCATTTTCTTTTTTTGTACAACGTCCCCAGGTAAACAAACCAAAAGGGCTTGCCGTTGTATTATAAATAGCCTCGCTGTTTGCTTTCATCCAAACACCTATTTCTTTCAGCCTGTCAATACTTTCCTGCGGGAAGGTTCCATCTGCTTTTGGCCCTACATTCAATAAATAATTTCCACCCTTTGATGCAATGTCTACAAGATTATGTACCAGTGTCTCAGTGCTCTTCCACGCATGGGCGTAACTTTTATATCCCCATGTTTCGTTCATCGTCATACAAGTTTCCCAGTCTTTGCCATCCAGTTCACTGAGGTTGGGTATACGTTGCTCGGGTGTTTTATAATCGCCCGGATAGTCAGAGCGCTCCAGCCGATCGTTGGTAATAATATTGGGTTGAATTTTTAACAGTGCGTTCAGTTTCGCTGCATACTCTTTCGTCATCCCGGCAGGCGTATCCCACCATAACACTGCAACGTCACCGTAATTGGTTAGTAGTTCTTTTACCTGCGGAACGGCGACATCATCTATGTATTGCGACATTGTTTTAGTTGTTTGCGCCGGATCCCAATGTCCCTCATGCTCCTTCGTATATGCATCAATTAAAGAAGAATCGGGGTTTGCCCAACCTTCCCTGGCCGGCCGTCTCATGACAGCGCCGCCTGCGTTGGTCCAGTCCTGTGCCTGCGAATAATAAAACCCAAGTTTGATGCCGGCGCGCTTGCATGCTTCCGCCAATGGTTTCAATATATCTTTTTTATAAGGTGTGGCATCTTCAATATTCCATTTACTGGCTTTGGATCCAAACAATGCAAAACCATCATGGTGCTTGGCAGTAATAACAATATATTTCATACCCGCATCTTTGGCTGCTTTTACCCATTCCTCAGGATTATATAATATGGGGTTGAATTGTTCTGCATACTGCTGATACTCCTTCACCGGAATTTTTCCACGGTTCATGATCCATTCACCAATATTATTTATTTTTTGTCCGCGAAAAGTTCCCGCCGGCACTGCGTAAACACCCCAATGAATAAACATACCGAAACGCGCTTCGCGCCACCATTTCATTCTTTGATCATTTGATAAAGTATCCTGGCAAAAAATGGATTGAGCGGCAAGCGTGAGTGCTACCAGCAGAATAATATATTTTTTCATATCGTTCTTTTAATCGTTTTAGTTGGAGGCTTGGGTTACGATGAGCGGTCAGGATATCATTTAGCCCGCGAAAATACCAAAGTAGACATAAACATTGTCAAGGTCAACCTATTATTTATTAATTTTTAATTGGATGGCATTGATTACTGTGACGTTTGGTGTGGCACTATTTGAGTTCGTAGCCGCTTCATTAACGTGACACGGTTATTCATGTGCGTAATTACACCCTGAAGTTCTAACCGTGGCACGATAATCATTCAACCCAAATCATTTGAGTTCATAACTGCGGCATTAACGTGACACGGTTATTCATGTGCGTAATTACACCCTGAAGTTCTAACCGTGACACGGTTATTCATGCGGGCGGTTTACCCTGGAGTTCTAACTATGGCACGATAATCAATCAATCCAAATCAAAGGATTTCTAACCGGTAAATTTCTTATTACCTCATCCGCCTTTGGTGCATGCTCCAGGCCTTTCCAGGTATTAAACCATGCAGCGTTATTAAAAGCATTCGCGCCAAATACTAAAAAGGGCTGCGCTACGGGCCATTCGTTCCAGTACATGACATCTGGTTTTAGCGGCCATTTATTTTTATCGGCAACAAAAGGATATAAATATTCAATTCCTTTTTTAATTGACTTCCCATCTGCTGTCTCATATTTCCAAAGATCATCGCCCCGTGTTGACAATACCTGGCAAATCGTCGTCATCGCATCAAGGTTAAAAATAGAATAACCATATGCTTTTGTTCTTTTTAATTCCAATGGAAAACTACCGTCTGCAAGCATCTGGTGGGGTAACAAAATATTTTTAAACCGATCACTACAAAATTTCATCATTGTTTTATCGCCCGTCAATTTTGCGAATACTGCGGCCTGCAGCACCCAGCAAGTGCCGTGGTTGTTGGCTGCATTCATTTCATCTCTACCGTACGGATGCGTGGTAAGCCATTGTAAAAACTGAGCGAACCATTTTTTAACAGCCGCCAGCAGGATTGGATCCATACTCTTTGTTTTTTCCATCACAATTAACCCTTGCGCTGCTTCAATTAGCTGGATACCATCAATGATTCCTATACCACGCCCGGTAAAGCGGCCCTTAATCGCCTGGGCATATTGCAGGTTTGGATTCATCATTGTGGCGGTATCCACAAACCAGGCTTTATAATGTTTCATTGCCTGCCGCACATATTGCTCATCGCCAGTAATTTTATATGCAGATGCCAATGCGCCCGTAACCTGGCTGAACGCTATCATGGCATGCCGGTGTGCCACAAAGTTGTTGGGGTTGGTAATGCCATCCTTTTGAATGTAAGGGCTATCTGCGCCGGCGGGATTTGGCCACCAATAATCGCCTTCGCTATAAAAATCATGTTTGCCGCCAGCACTGCGGCTACAAGTTTCAGCTGTAACGGTTACGGGCAACTGTTTTAACGCCCACGCCGCTTCCTGCATAATTTGCTGCTGAAGAACCTTTCTTGTTTCATCATTATATGCCCTAACGGCTAAAGAACCGTCGCCAGGAAAAGCTGTAGAAAACAATAAGCATATAAAAAACAAGAGAATTCTCACAGTAATTTTTTTGTTATAAACTTATTTAGAATGAATGCAGCGAATATCCAACTTCTACTGTCGCATTCTTAAAACATCAATAAAATTTCAACCTTTATATTGTCTTCAAATTGATTTCTCCTCTGGTAATGCATCAAAACAGCGCATTGAAATTATGTCAGGAGGCAATAATAAATATTTTTTTTACAGGGAATATAATTTTACCGCAATGACTACTCAAACGTTTTAGTAAATAAATTGTTAAAGCATGAAAACGATTCCAGTTTTTTTAACCAAGTTTGAGGTGGGTAATATTTATTCAAAAAACTGATTGCTATGTTACAAACACTCCTGCCACGACGGGATAACTCCCTTTTAAAGTTCACATTGCTTTTTTCCATGCTTTTTATTTCCTTATTTTCTGCGGCACAACTGAAAACGATTTCAGGAGTTGTAACAGACACATCGGGCATTCCGGTTCCAGGGGTTTCAGTAACCGTACAGAAATCTAAGGGCGGTACAACAACCGACATCAAAGGACATTTTTCTATCAACGCGGCTGTTGGTGCAACGCTGGTTTTTTCCTCTGCCAACAGCGAATCCATTACAACTACCGTAGGCAGTCAGTCCGAATATAATATAAGGTTGGTGCAGCGGGTAAGTGCATTAAACGATGTGGTAGTAATTGGCTATGGTCGTCAGAAAAAAGTAAACCTTGTCGGGTCTGTCGGTACAGTTAATGTAGATGACAAGCTTACCGGCCGTGCGTTACCAAATATCTCTGAAGGTCTCACCGGGTTGGTGCCGGGCTTATCGGCTACTCAATCGACCGGAATGGCCGGCAGAAATGGCGCCGCACTGCTGATACGCGGACTAGGAACACCCAATAATAGTTCACCCTTAATTGTAGTTGATGGAATACCGGATGTTGACATCAACCGTGTAAACGTAAATGACATTGAAACGGTATCAGTATTAAAAGATGCCACATCGGCTTCCGTTTATGGATCAAGGGCAGCTAATGGCGTAATATTAATTACAACCCGCACCGGAAGGGGTATGAAAAAAACAGTCGTGAATTTCAGCAGCAATACTGCACTGGAAAAAGCCACGCAGGGCATCAGCTTCCTGGCAAATTACCCGATCGCATTAACAACTGAACAACGCCGCGCTGCTACCAATACGCTTGCCAGTAATCAGCTCTATAAAAACGGTACAATTGATCAATGGATGGCACTCGGAATGATCGATCCGTTACGTTATCCAAATACGGACTGGTGGAAAATTATTATGCGCGACGGCAAATTGCAAAACTATAATGTGTCTGCCGCGGGTGGTAGCGATAAAGCAAACTTTTTTGTATCAGTTGGTATGAAAAATGAAACCGGATTACAAATCAACAATGATTATAATCAGTACAACGCCCGTTTCAATTTTGATTATAAGTTGCGCGACAATATGAACACAGGCATAAAATTTAGCGGCAATTGGTCCAATTTCACGTATGCACTGGAAGAAGGTTTTACAGATCCGGCTGCTACCAACACTGCCGGCTTCGATTTACAATATGCTGTTGCCGGCATTACGCCGTACGATCCTAAAACTGGTTTATATGGAGGTGTACAGGCTTACGGTGAAGATCCGCAAGCGTATAATCCATATCAACAATATCTGAATAGCCCGAACCACCAGACGCGGCAGGAAGCAAATGGAACTGCTTACTGGGACTGGACGCCTATTAAAGGATTAACGGCTGGCATAGATTACAATATGATCTATTACAACCAGTTTAACTGGAGCGCGCCTACACCTGCCCAGGCATTTAACTTTCAAACCAATGCTTACGGAAGCCGTGTATATGTTGGTCCGAATGCAGCAGTTAGCAATACCAATTTAAATGGCTATAAAACATTGATGGATGCACGCTTAAATTATCACACCAATTTTGGCAAAAATCATGATTTGTCTGCCCTGTTTGTTTACAGTGAAGAATATTGGAACGATCGTTCATTGTCTGCTTCCAGGAATGATCGTCTTGCACCCGGCATTACTGAAATTGACGGCGCACTACCTAACGTTTATTCAAACGGAGGTAATTCAAGTGCAGAAGGATTGCAATCTTATATTGGCCGTGTAAATTATACGGCGTATGGAAAATATCTTCTGGAAGGTGATATGCGCGTAGATGGGTCTTCAAAATTTGTTCCCGGACAACGCTTTGGTTTGTTTGGTTCTGGTGCGCTCGGCTGGCGTTTTACAGAAGAGAATTTTCTGAAACCATTCTTAAGCAAATTCTTAAGCAATGGTAAACTGCGTGTTTCATATGGTGCACTTGGTAATAACAGTGGCGTGGGCCGGTACGAACAACAAACTACACTTACCGCAAATAATTATATTATTGGTGGAACTGGCGTAATTGGTTTGGTGAACAACAAACTGATTAATCAGAATCTTTCATGGGAATCTACGACGGTCGCAAATCTTGGTTTGGAACTTGGATTTTTGCATAATAAGTTAACGGCTGAAATAGATTATTACGATCGTTTGACAAAAGGCATTATCCAGGGTTCACAACTATCAAATTTATTAACCGGTGCCTTCAGCGCCCCGAATACCAACATTGGCAATATGAGAAACCGGGGTGTTGAACTTACACTTGGCTGGAGAGATAAAATTGGCGCGGTGAGCTATGGCGTAAATCTAAATGGTTCTTATAACAAGACCCGCCTGGAAAAATGGAGCCAGTTACTAACGCGGGGCGCTACGTACACCGGGGCCAACGGCGTAAACAGCACCGTATTTTTAAACATGCCTTACAACTATGTATATACGTATATTGACAACGGCATTGCGCAGACGTGGCAGGACATTTACAAAGCAACCCCGCAAGGATCTCAACCGGGTGATTTAACCCGGCAGGATTTAAATGGGGATGGAAAAATTGATGGTAACGATCAAAAAGCATTGCAGGCGTCGCGGGACAGACCAACAACCAGCTATTCACTGAATGCTTTTGCATCCTGGAAAGGTATTGATGTGGGTATGTTGTGGACCGGAACCGCCGGCCGTAAAGATTTTTGGCTAAATGCTTTCAATAATACAAACTTCGGTACATCACGTTATGCGGTAACGCAACAGGATGTAACCAATCCCTGGACCGTTGACAACCGCAACGGCATCTGGCCGCGTATTGGCGGAAGCGGAAATAATACAGCCCAAACAACTTTCTGGCTCGATGATATGAGTTACCTAAGGCTAAAAAATATACAACTGGGCTATACTTTTCCAAAACCCTTGTTCAGAAGATTGGGTGTTACCAATTTCCGGATTGCAGGATCTGCAGAAAACCTGGCAACGATTACTTCTTTCCGTGGTCTTGATCCGGAGAAAGCTGGTAACAACAACAATCTTTATCCACTCAATAAGGCCTTTTCACTGGCTGTTCAACTTGGTTTTTAAACTTGCTATAAATATGAAAAAGACAACATTCATTTCAACATCATTTATTATAACGGTTATGGCTGGTTGCATATTATTGCAAACCTCCTGCAGGAAGAGTCTGCTGGATCAAACGCCTACCGTCAATCCATCTCCCGCAACATTTTGGAAAACAGAAGCTGATGCTACATCCGGCCTCCTTGGTTTATACGCTGCCGCAAGACCCTGTTTTGACCGCGATTATTACATGGACGGCCAGGCAGAATATTTCAGGTGCCGTGGCACCAGTACTACGGCCGGTAACCTGCGGCTGGGAGATGCTTATAATGGTGGAAACTATAATCCTACCGGTTATGCGTCCAGTTTTGATAATATGTATAAATATCTTTATGGTACAGTTGACCGCGCCAATTATGTAATTGATAATGTTACAAAAATGCAGGCGGGCGGTGGTTCCAACGGTACGTCAACCATATTGCAGACTATCCAGGGAGAATCGCGCCTGCTCCGCGGATTGGCTTATTTTAAACTAATCTCTATGTGGGGTGATGTTCCTTACTATACTTTTTCACCAAACACCAATGCTGATGTAGCGTCGCTGCCGCGGGTAGCCATTGGAAAAGTGAAAGATTCTATCCTGGCTGATCTCACCTATGCTTTTAATAATCTTCCCAAAACTGCATCCGCCCTGGGCCGCGCCTCCAAAGTTGCGGC
>JBDUAY010000213.1:0-9635 GCA_040004415.1 Bacteroidota bacterium
TTATTTGGAAAGATGCAGTTACTTTTTAATTTGGTTACATACATTCGCATACAATAAAAAACGTTTACCAACCAATACCATATGAGATCGGTCAATATTAATTACATCATTGTAACAGGCTTTTTAATTCTTTTTAGCCTGGCCGGCTGTAACAATAAAAAGCAAAATGAATTGTTTACGCCTATGCCGTCAGCAGAAACGGGCATTTTTTTTTCAAACAATATCGATGAAACAAAAATGCCACACGATGCATTGAATGAATTTGCTTATATGGGTGGCGGCGTTGGTATTATTGACGTGAACAATGATGGACTGAAAGATATTTTTTTTTGTGGCAACCAGGTGAGCAGTAAATTATATTTAAATAAAGGCAGTAATCATTTTGAGGATATTACAGCAAGCGCGGGTGTTTCAACCAGTGACTGGATTACAGGTATCAGTGTAGTTGATATAAACGCAGATGGTTATGACGATTTCTATCTGTGTACATATGGAAAACCATTGGGGGTACGCACGCACAATTTACTATTCATCAATCAGCATAATAATACATTCAAAGAAGAATCTGTGGAATACGGTCTTGCAGATTCAAGCTATTCCACGCAAGCCGTTTTTTTTGATTATGATAAAGATGGTCGCCTGGATATGTACCTGTCCAATTATATGTTGAACGCATCTTATTCTGCTAATTATCTTTTTCCGAAAAATCTTAGTGGCCGTTCACCCGCCAATGATAAATTATACAGGAATGAAGGCGATAAAAATAACTTACACCATCCGGTGTTTTCAGATGTTTCTATGCGGGCCGGTATAAAAGAAGATGGTTATGGTTTAGGCGTTTCTGTTTGCGATTTTAATTTGGATGGCTGGCCGGATATTTATGTATGCAATGATTTTGTTTCCAACGATAATTTATGGCTGAACAATAAGAATGGAACATTTACAAATGTAACCGCACTTTCTACAAAGCACCAGAGTTACAGCAGTATGGGCTGTGATGCCGCAGACATCAACAACGATGGCAAATTTGATTTTGCAACAGTTGATATGATGCCGGAGGATAATAACCGGAAGAAGCAGACTTTTTCTTTTATGAGTTATGATCGCTACCAGGAGGAGCGAAGATTGGACTATTCCCCGGAGTTTGCACGCAATATGTTGCAATTAAACAATGGCAACTATGAAAAAGGTGATACAACCATTCCTTTTTTCAGCGAGATTGGTCAATTCGCTGGTATGAGTGAAACCGACTGGAGCTGGAGTATTTTGTTTGCCGATTTTAATAATGATGGTTATAAAGACATGCACATCACCAATGGCATTGGCAGGGATTTTATCAATGCTGATTTTATTGCGTTCTCCCAAACAGCTGGCAATAGCGGCGGATCCGGAAACGAATTTAAAAAAACGCTGAGAGATAAACTGGTTGCGCTTGACCATGTAGAACTTCCCAATTATTTATTTCTTAACAATGGCAATTATAGTTTTACCAATATCACCGATTCGTCAGGCATCCGGCAAAATTCAATGTCTAACGGCGCCGCATATGTTGATTTGGATAATGATGGCGATCTTGATCTTGTTGTAAATAATATCAATAAAGAAGCATTCATTCTGATTAATAATGAAAATCAACCTGGCAAACTAAAAGCCAGTCATAGCATTTGTTTTACTTTAAAAGGCGATAGCTCAAACACCAACGGTTTTGGCACGAGGGTGTTTGTATACGCAGGTGGCAACATGCAGGTGGAGGAACAATACCCGGTTCGTGGTTATTTGTCAACTGTAGATACAAAATTGCTGTTTGGAACCGGAAAAGACAGGATAACGGATTCCATTGTTGTTATTTGGCCAAATAATAAAAAAGAATTGCTGCAAAACCTGCGTACGGATTCAACCTATACTTTGTTTGAAAAAAACGCAACAGTAAATTGGCAGCCAGCAGCGTTAAACGGTGATCAAAAAATCTTTCAGGATGTGACCGGCTCGGTCAATGCGCTGTATCAACATACAGACGTGATTTTTAACGATTATGCAGATCAACGATTATTGCCGCAAAAATATTCGCAGCTGGGTCCATTTATTTCGACCGGTGATATTGATAACGACGGAAAAACCGATTTTTATATTGGCGCCGGATTTAATTCGCTGCCAAAGATTTTTATGCAGGCGGAGAAAGGCAGCTTTCACGGTAATGATTTTAAAATCGGGTCTAAGTTCCAGGAAGATGAAGGCAGCGTCTTATTTGATGCCGATGGTGATGGTGATCTTGATTTATTAATTACCTACGGCGATATGCGTTTCAGCGACACATCGCAATATTATCAGCCACGTTTATACCTGAATGATGGAAAAGGCAATTTTACCTGTAGTGTCAATGCCATCCCTGCAAATGTTAGAACCATCGCCGGTTGTGTTGCCGTGGCTGATTATGATGGTGATGGGAACGTGGATGTTTTTATTGGCGGCCGCGTATCAAAACAATATCCCTTATCACCCAACAGTTATTTGTTGAAAAATGACAAGGGGATTTTTACAGACGTTACAAATAAAGTTTGCCCGGCATTATCAAGAGCAGGAATGGTTACTGCCGCACAATGGGCAAATTTTGATAATGAAAAAAATCCCGGTTTAGTGATCGCCGGTGAATACATGCCCATACGGTTTTTTAGAAATAACAAAACATCTTTTACAGAAGTTACCGCATCAACGGGCCTGCAGGATATGAATGGTTTGTGGCGCAGTCTTATTGCAACCGATATTGATGGCGATGGCGACATTGATTTTGTTGCAGGTAACCTGGGGTTAAATTGTAACTATCGTACGTCGGTGCAATATCCTATGAAATTATATGCTGAGGATATTGATAAAAACGGAAGTATTGACCCCGTAATGTTTTATTATATTAAAAACGCCGATGGTTCAAGAAGTTTACATCCTTCTGTCAGCCGCGACCAGTTTGCTGAACAGGTACCGCTGGTGAAAAAGAAATTTTTATTTAACAGGGATTACGCAAAAGTGACCAAAGATGAAATTTTTACAAACAGCAAAAATCTGCAGACTTTCACCTGCAATGAAACACGTAGTTGCTGGATAGAAAATAAAGGCAACGGAAAATTTGTGATGCATGCACTGCCGGCAGAAGCACAGTTTGCGCCGGTAAATGCTATTGTTTGTGCCGATATGGATGGTGATGGTATTAAGGATATTTTACTGGCCGGTAATGAATACCAGACAGAAGTAATGACGGGCAGATATGATGCTTCCTACGGATGTTTTCTGAAAGGCATCTATAAAAAAGAGTTTAAAGTTATTTCTCCCGATACAAGTGGTTTCTTAGTGAATGGTGATGTGAAGGATATGAAAATGATCATTAATGCAAAAAAGGAAAAATTAATTCTTGTTGGCATAAACAATGATAATATGAAAGTATTCAGGATCAAATAGGTATTTAATTTGTGTGCAACGCACAACTTCATTTGTTGCGTACCGGATCACCGGCGTCCTTTTTTCCTTTTTTCAGGGATGATTCCCGTACAATTAATTCAGATTTTATTATTACGGTACTGGTAATACTTATATCCCAGGTACCTTTTAAATGACTGATGAGGCTACGTGCAACAACCTGTCCCATTTCAAAGCCGGGATAACTGATGGTAGTCAGTTTTGGGCTGATAACTTTTCCAATGCTGTCATTATTAAAGCCAACGATAGCAATATCCTCTGGTATCCGTATGCCGGCATCTTTAAGTGCCTGCATGATGACGGCAGCACAATAATCGTTGGTGACAAAAATGCCATCGGGCAAGTTTTTCATTGAGAGAATACGGTTGGCAGATCTTGCGGCATCTTCTTCTTTAAGACCGTCAATAATCAAAAGTTTTTCGTCAGGCTTAAGTTTATGATCCAGCAAAGCCTGTTTATATCCCCGCAAACGCTCTGAATAAACGTTTCGCCGGAGACTGGATGTAACATGTGCAATGCGCTTGCAGCCTTGCCCGATAAGATGAGTGGTTGCGTCGTAACCCGCCTGGAAATTATTAATAATTATTTTGGCACCTTCACTTTCTTCAAAAACACGATCAAAGAAAATGACTGGAATATTCTTATCATGAAATTGCTTAAAATGATCCAGGTTTTCTGTATTGAATGAAAGGGAAGCGATGACGCCGTCAACGCGTTTGTGAAAGAGATTTCTTGCATTAACAATTTCAAGATCAGCATTTTCACCCGAGTGAACAATGATAAGGTTATATTTTGCTTCTCTGACAATCTTTTCAATACCAGCCAATACAGACGTTATAAAATAGCTGTTTAGCTCATGAAGAATGATGCCAATGGTATGGGTTTTTTGCAAACGCAGGCTGCTGGCAAAAAGGTTATGCCTGTACCCAAGCTTTTCCGCGAGCTCATTCACTTTCTTTTTAATGTCGGCACCAACAGATGTATGGTTATTAAGTGCACGGCTAACGGTAGCAGTAGAAACATTAAGTTGTTTGGCAATATCGTAAATGGTTATTTCCTTTTCGTGCTTCACAACTTAAAAAAAGTTTTATCTCCAAATATACGATATGTTCAAAAAAAAGTTTACGCAACCGATTACTTTTGAAAATAATTTATTATTTTTAAGGCAAGTATTGGAATACAACGAGATACGTTAACAAAATTTATCAGGGGAATATAATAGTTGACTTTAATGCAGCGAAATAGCCAGATAAAGATGTCTTGATTGTAATCGGTTACTGATTTTTGAAACATAATTGCTTATTTAAATGCCATACTGAATATGATTTGCTACGCTAACGATTCGTAAAAAAAACTGCACTGACTTCCGTAAATTTTTGATTTAACAAATATTTTCCCAAATCTCTTTTCTTATTTTATTCAATAAAACGGCTGCTATGACCATTTGTAATCAAGACCGCTTCGGCAACAAATTATTTTCTATTTTTAAACAACCTTTTTTTACCTTTTTTTTATTCTTCGTTACAGGGCTTACCCTTACCACCCAAGGGCAAACCGTTATCAGGGGAACAGTTACTGATGATACCGGTAAGCCATTACCTTCCGCGTCAGTAATACTGAAAGGGAGCGCCCAGGGAACTAAAACGGATGATAACGGAGCTTTCAGTATATCTGCTTCATCAGGTTCGGTATTTGTTGTAAGCTCTGTCGGTTTTTCCACCAAAGAAATTAAACTGGGCAATCAGACCCAGTTGACTATTTCCCTGGCACCTTTAAATTCGCATATCGAGGAAGTTATTGTAATTGGTTACGGAACGCAAAAACGTGCATCAGTTACAGGTGCTATTTCAAGCGTTAACGCAAAAACGATTGCTGAACTGCCTGTTGTTAGTGTGCAAGAAGCGCTGCAAGGCCGGGTGCCGGGCCTTTCTGTTACAAGTAACGGAAGCCCTGGAACTGAACCTATTGTTGCTATCAGGGGCATAAGTTCAATATCATATTCTTCCAGTCCTTTGTATGTGGTGGATGGGTTTCCTACAGGAGATCTGTCAACTTTTGATACGAGAGACATAGAATCTGTAGATGTATTAAAGGATGCTTCCGCTGCCGCCATTTATGGCTCCAGGGCAACTAACGGCGTAATCATAATCACTACTAAAAAGGGTAAAAGGGATGGGAAAATGCATGTTAGCGTAAGCTCTAGCGCAGGCATTCAGAATGTTACTAAAAGGCTTAGCCTGCTTAACCCTACTCAATTTGATCAATATGCAATAGCTTACAGGGGGGCTTTAGTGCCAAGACGTGATCCCAATTATTCTCCTCAATGGGTTAACCAGCCTATATATAAAGGTGCAGCTAACACCTATGGCAACAACGTTACTGATTGGCAGGATGCCTATTTTAAACAAGGTGCAATGAATCAAACAAACATTGCGCTGAGTGGAGGCAATGATGTTTCCCGTTTTAATGCCTCTGCTGGCTATTTTAATCAAACAGGCACTGCACCGACCGTTGGATACAAACGTTATAATTTCCGTATTAATTCAGAACACAAAATCAGCAAAGTGTTCAACTTTGGGGAGAACTTGTATATGGCTTCAGGTAATCAGGCCTACGATAATAATGAAACAGGCAGTAGAACAAACTTGCTGAATGTTATCAGGATGATGCCTTATATGCCAGTACATGATCCTACTACCAGCGATGGCTACAGGGGCGTAAATTCTGTTTTAGACGGTGGCGACCCAACTAACCCGATTGAAAATGCAAACATTAATAACCCGGGCACCAGGTCTACTGTAAAAGTTTTCGGAACTGCTTATTTGGAAGTAAATTTCACCAAGTGGTTGAAATTCCGTTCAACTGCTGGTATAGATTATGCCAATGGGTTAGATTATCGCTTTGCACCCATATTTAATGATAGCGGTTCAGTTGCCGGCTCCAGTTCTATTTTGGCCACCGTCACCAATAACCGGTCTGTTTCTACTGTTCAATTGTATACGCAGCAACTATCATTTGATAAAAATTTTGGAAATCATCATATCAATGCTATTGCTGTTTATGAATACCAGGGACAGACGGCGCGTAATGAGAATGCAAGCGGTAATCAGGCCTCCAATCAGCTTCAAACGCTGAATAATGCCTCCAATACAGCTTATCAATCGTTGATTTTTCATGATGCCCTCATATCTTATCTGGGTCGTGTGAATTATGATTTTAAGGGAAAATATTTATTGAGCGGTGCTATCAGGCGCGATGGACTATCCGTGTGGGCGCCAGGCAAAAAATATGCAATATTCCCCTCAGGCTCTGTAGGCTGGAGAGTGGACCAGGAAGATTTTATGAAGGCCTTTACAAAAGTGTCTGAATTAAAAATTAGGGGTGGATATGGAGTTACTGGCCTTAATGGATTAAATTTAGGCTACACACCCTGGTTGGTTGGGGTGAGCGCCAATAGTGCCTATTATCCTTTTGGCAATTCGCTTACTGCAGGCCCGTCTTCTTCCATTCAAGCCCTTGGAAACGACGAATTGAACTGGGAGAAAACAAAGCAAATTAATATAGGCCTGGATTTGGGTTTGTTCAATAATGCATTTACTTTATCTGCGGAGTATTACCGGCGCAAAACAGATAATCTTATATTAGCAGTACCGCTGCCTCCATCACTGGGCTATTTAACAAGCACAGTAAATGAAAATATTGCAGCAATGACCAATAATGGTTTTGAAGTGCAGTTAGGCTATAATCACAGGCACGGAGCTTTTCAATGGAATGTTAGTGGTAACATAAGTGTTATTCAAAACAAGGTAGTTAAATTAGCAGACGGCGTTACTAATATTCAAGCCGGGGCGGATGGTGATTTTACCGAAGGCATCAATGCTACCAATACTGCGCCCGGTCACCCTATTCAGTCTTTTTATGGCTGGCAGACAGAAGGTATCTTCCAGAATGCTGCAGATGTGGCCAAACACGCTACCCAGGCCGCTGGAACTGCTCCCGGAGATCTTAAGTTTAAAGATATAAGTGGCCCTAAGGGAAAGCCTGATGGGGTAATTGATAATTATGATGAAACGTATTTAGGCAGCTTCATTCCTAAGTTTACCTATGCGTTAAACGGAGGGGCAACCTATAAGAATTTTTCCCTGACTGTATTCTTCCAGGGTGTTCAGGGCAATAAGATATACAATGCTACCAGAACAGCAACGGAAGGCATGATTCGATTCTTCAACGCCGGCACGCAGGTATTAGACGCGTGGACACCAGCCCATACGAACACTAATATACCCCGTGCAATAGCTGCCGACCCTAACCAAAATGCAAG
This sequence comes from Bacteroidota bacterium, assembly GCA_040004415.1. Classification (GTDB taxonomy): domain Bacteria; phylum Bacteroidota; class Bacteroidia; order Chitinophagales; family Chitinophagaceae; genus JACMLD01. The sequence continues at coordinate 7,787 of JBDUAY010000213.1, forward strand.
GCCTTCTAACCGGTTTGTTGAAGATGGTTCTTACCTGCGCCTTAAAAATGTAGTTTTAAGCTATAATGTACCTGCCAAATCTTTGCAGGCAATGACAAAAGGAGTTCTAAGCAATATTAATATTTACATATCGGCGCAAAATATACTGACATTTACAAAATATTCCGGGTATGACCCCGAAGTAGGTAACCATATACCAGGTTCATCAACGCTCACCAACGGTATTGATTACGCTGTTTACCCTCAGCCCAAAGGCTTCCAGATAGGCATCAATGCAAATTTTTAAAATAAAAAGTGTAACTTTTTAAATCAATAGTATGAAACAAAATATAAAATTGCTGATTGTTTCAATTATCATGATAGTATTTGTGATAATTGCCTGTAACAAAAAGCTCAATGTGCTGGATTCAAACAACCCAACTACCGCGAGCTATTTTAATACAGCAACAGAACTGCAAAATGGTGTAAATGCCGTGTATTCAACTTTACGTTCGGGAAACCTGTGGGGCCGTGAGGCGGAGTATTTCCATGAAACGAGGGGGGGTGAAATGGCGCCAGGGGGACCTCAATTGGGTTCAGTATACCAGGAGGTATTGCTTCAACCTTCTCCATCAAATGCTAATGGACTAATAGGGGAAATGTGGACCGGCAGCTATCAAATGATTAACAGGGCTAACCTTGTTATTTCAAAAGCGCCTGGTGTAACTGATAATACAGCATTGAGAGATTTAACAGTTGCGGAAGCTAAGTTTTTACGTGCATGGGCTTATTTTGAACTGGTTGCCCATTACGGTGATATACCGCTTTATACTGAAGTTGTTACATCTCCTACAGGCTATAAAGCAAAATCACCGGCTGCTGATATTTACAAATTAATTATTAGCGATTTAACTGATGCGGCTTCAAAATTGCCACTTGTTGCGGCGGATTTGGGGCGTGCTACAAAGGGTGCTGCTTATGCACTATTGGGAAGGGTTAATATGCAAAACGGCGATTATGCAGCTGCAAAGACAGCCCTCCTGAATGATTATAATAAATATTCACTTGTTGCTAATTTTTCCAACAATTTTGACGGCGACGTTAAATTAGGTAGCGCGCAATTAAACGGATCTCAGAACGAGTTTAATTCAGAATCTATTTTTGAAATTCCTTTTGTTGATAAAGGCGATGACAATTTTAACTGGGGATATACTGGTGAAGGAACTACTGCAGATGCAAGCAAAATGCGCAGCCAGGAGTATGGCATAGTATGGGGCAACGTAATTCCTTCTGATCAGATTCTGAATGAATTTGAGGCTAACGACCCAAGATATAAATTCACTTTTTACGAATCAGGCGACAAAGTTGTAACGTTAGGAGGCACCGTAGCAGGTTATGCACTTACAGAAAGCGGTATGAACGTGGCGCAAAGTAAGCACAATGGCGTTGCCCAAAAAAGAGTCTATCGCAAATATTCAGTGCTCGACTATTCTGATGACGGCTTTCATCCAGATGGGCTAAACCATCGGGTAATCCGCTATGCCGATGTTTTGCTGATGCTTGCTGAATGTGAAGCTGAAGTGGGAACTGCTGCACAGGCAGCCATTTACATCAACCAGGTACGTGCCCGGCCAAGTGTGCATATGCCGCCGGTTGCGCCAGCCACACATGACGCGGCTATAGCAGCCGTGATGCATGAAAATGCTGTTGAATTTGCCGGGGAAGAGCGTAGCGATATGAATATTTTACGCTGGAGGGCAAAAGGATATTATCCATCTATAAGGCCTGACCCAACACCAGGACAGGTGTCTTTGCTTCCAATACCAGCGAGCGAGACCTCTGCCAATCCTTTAATAAAATAAATTGTAAT
>JBDUAY010000214.1:0-9609 GCA_040004415.1 Bacteroidota bacterium
AGTTGTCTTTAAAAACGCTGTCTTCTGTTTTTTGAATTTTGAAGGAACTCAGATCCAATATTTTTTTAAAATCTTTAAAACCCATCCGTTGAAATTCTGTATTGGTTGTAATGTGATCACCTTTTTCAGAATAGCGCCAGCCGCTGTGTAAATAGAATTCAAGATAGCGTTTGTCGGGAGAAACTTTCATAAGACCGCTGTCTGCTACTGTAATATCATCCTGCAGATTATAATTTTTTTGATAAATAACTACATTCCGGATGGTGCCATCTTTTTCTTTTTTACTGATTTTAATTACGTAGCCGTCTATCTTATCATAAAAAACCCCTTCTTTAATATCCAGCGCAGGCTTGGTAACAATAATATCGTACTTGAGTGTATTTAATTTTAATTGTGCACGGGGGATAATTAAATTATTGAAGATAAAAGCGATGCCGCAGATTATTAAACTCGTTACCAGCAGTGGGCGCATAAACCGCAGCAATGGAATGCCGGCAGATTTGATTGCTACCAGTTCAAATGTTTCCCCCAGGTTTCCAAAAGTCATAATAGAAGAAAGCAAAACGGCCAGTGGCAACGCGAGTGGTACAACCGAAGCGGTTACATAAGACATCAGGCGTGCGATGGTAAGAAAATCAAGCCCCTTGCCAACGATGTCATCAATATACAACCAGAAAAATTGCAGTACCAGTACAAACAGTGTTATGAAAAAGGTTGCAATAAATGGCCCTACAAAAGCTTTCAGTATAAGCCGGTCAAGTTTTTTTATCACGGATGAGGCGAATTACACGAATTTAGAAACGTAAAATTTAAAGACACAAAATGCCCGGCTGACGTAGTTTTGTAGCCGGTATGAATCAATTTTGTAGCAACCAAGGCTGGCATTCGTGTAATTAGTTTTTTAATTTGTGTTATTAATAAATATGGATGAGTCAAAAATACAGCTTTCAGAAGAGGAAATGAAACTGGTCAGCAATAGCGAATGGATTTTAACAAAGCACCGTGTTATAGAGAAAGTTTACCGGTTATTTGGAAATCTCTCCATGCAGATGCAATCATTTTTAGAAGCGCATGAAAATGTGTTGCCACCAGGCGTGCTGCAAATTCCACCTAAAATTTCAAAAGGGGAACAGTATGAAGCCATGCCGTATGTTGTTTTGGATTATCCCAGGCTTTTTTCAAAAGAAGATGTTTTTGCGATAAGAAGTTTTTTTTGGTGGGGAAATTATTTCAGTATTACGCTGCACCTCAAAGGGAAATTTTATGAACAGTGGTATAAAAAAATAGCCAGGGCGGTAACTGAAAAGCAATTAGAAGGGTTTTATTATTCGTGTGCAGGAAATGAATTTAGCTTCGATTTGTCTGGGAAAAATTATTTTTCTTGCGACAGAATAAATATTTTTTATGACGGCAAAACTGGCCCGCAACCGTTTTTAAAAATCAGCTATAAAATTTCTTTTGAACAATGGGATACAGCTGAACAAAGGCTGATGGAAGCTTTTAAACGGTTTATGCGCTTGCAGGAAATTGATTAACTACCAATACGGTGAAAAAGATCTTTCACCTGGTAGTCCCATAACTGGCTTTGATCCTTTATTTCCTTTTTCTCTGCAAAATCATTTATTATCAGTATCGTCTGATTGGTAACTTCTGATTTCTCGATCCTGAACTCAAAATATTCTTCTTTGGGCGCAGTTATCCAATGGAACTTTACATATTTTTCTTCTTCGCCTTCTACAATTTCAGCTTTCTCAACGTTTCCGCTCCACGAAAAACTAAATATGTTATCGCGCTCGTCAACTTTATCTGCAAACCATTCCTGCAGGCCGGCCGGGGTACTTAAAAATTCATATAGGATAGATGGAGAACATCTTACAGGGTATTCTAACGTAAATAATTGTTTTTTACTCATTTCGCAATCATTGGTCTAAGTATTCTAATGATGCAATAATAGAAAATTATTGAACGCAGCAAAATTTTAGTTTTGGTTTTTTTGTTAAGGTTTATCCAAACGGTTAACGTAAAACACACTAAAATGGTTGATAAACAGTTCTTTGTGTATAAATTTTTAAATAAATACGCCAAAAATTTGTTTAACCCGCTTAAAAAAATATTTTCTACTGTTTCCCGGGAATCAGATAAGAAAACCAGCATCTTAACGTTTAGTTAAAGGATGATTACAACCCGTTCAACAAAATTCATCTTAAATAAAGTCCACCTATGAGTATGCGTCAACTAAAAATTACCAAATCTATTACTAACCGGGAATCTCAAAGTCTTGAGAAATACCTGCAGGAAATTGGTAAAGTAGAGCTTATTAGTCCGGAAGAAGAAGTTAGGCTCGCTGGATTAATTAAGCAGGGAGATCAGGGCGCGCTGGACAGGCTTACAAAGGCTAATCTGCGTTTTGTAGTATCTGTTGCCAAGCAATACCAGAACCAGGGTCTTTCACTTCCCGATTTAATTAATGAGGGTAACCTGGGGCTTATTAAGGCCGCTCAGCGTTTCGATGAAACCAGGGGTTTTAAATTTATTTCTTACGCAGTTTGGTGGATACGGCAAAGCATACTGCAATCACTGGCAGAACAGGCCCGTATTGTAAGGCTTCCCCTCAATAAAGTTGGTTTAACCAATCGCATTCAAAAAGCGTTTTCTCAATTGGAGCAGGAATTTGAAAGAGAACCTTCTGCCGATGAAATTGCAGAATTATTAAAACTTGATATAGATGAAGTAACTTCTACACTCAGCATCAACGCCCGCCACGTAAGTATGGATACACCTTTGTCTGAAGGCGAAGATGGTACCCTGATTGATTTAATGGAAAATCCGAACGCGGTAAGAACCGAACGGAATATTGAACATGATGAATCGTTGAAAGTGGAAATTGAGCGATCTTTAAAGGCACTTACGGAGCGCCAGAAAGAGGTCATTTGTTATTTCTTTGGTATCGGAATAGACCACCCGATGAGCCTGGAAGATATCGGCGACCATTTCAGCCTGACGCGCGAGCGGGTACGCCAGATTAAGGATAAAGCCATTACAAAATTAAAAGCAACCAACCGCAGCAGAATTTTACGCAGTTATTTAGGATCCTGATTTAAATCGCCCCAAATAGCAATTATAAAATATTAATTGCCGCAGATTCGCAGATTGACACCAATCTTTACATCTGCGGCTTTTTAGATCAGCGCCGTCATAAGAAACGCAACACCGCAGCGGCATTTGCCGGTTATTTTTTTTATTTCTACAACGGGACATCGGCAAAATCCGTTCAGTCTGCGTTCCCGTGCTGCAGTTATTTCTGCCAGGCAGCATTCGCGCGGAAATCCGTCGCCGGAATTTTGTAATCGTTATTATATTTGCAATCTTATTGTAAGGTCAATGTTTTCATACATTCACCTTTTATACTTTGCAAAGAAAATAATGTACGTGTATGTTTGAATCATTAAGTGATAAGCTGGAGACCGCGTTTAAGCAATTGAAAGGAGAAGGTCGCATTACCGAGCTCAATATTGCCGCTACGGTAAAAGAAATACGCCGCGCATTAATTGATGCGGACGTAAACTTTAAGATAGCTAAAGAATTTACAGATAGAATAAAGGACAAAGCCGTTGGCGAAAAGGTAATCAACGCCATTAGTCCGGGTCAGTTAATGACCAAAATTGTTAAAGATGAGCTGGCGGAATTAATGGGTGGCGTTGAAAGCGAGTTCAATGCAAAAGGCAATCCTGCTGTTATTTTAATTGCCGGGCTGCAGGGTTCTGGTAAAACAACTTTTAGTGGCAAACTGGCCAATTATCTGAAAACAAAAAAGGGCTTGTCGCCCATGCTGGTAGCGGCAGACATTTATCGCCCGGCGGCTATTGAGCAATTGAAAGTTTTGGGCGAACAAATCGGTGTTGATGTATACAGTGAACCTGATAATAAGGACGCGGTATCCATTGCACAAAATGCTGTAAAGGAAGCGAGAAGCAAAAATAAAAATGTTCTTATCATAGACACCGCCGGCCGTTTGGCGATTGACGAGGCTATGATGACGGAAGTGGCCAATGTGAGAGCGGCTGTTACCCCCAACGAGATTTTATTTGTTGTGGATTCTATGACCGGCCAGGATGCGGTAAACACTGCCAAAGCGTTTAATGACCGCCTGGATTTCACGGGCGTAGTGCTGACCAAATTAGATGGCGATACAAGGGGTGGTGCAGCGCTGTCAATCAAATACACGGTTAATAAACCCATCAAGTTTATCAGCAGTGGTGAAAAGATGGAGACGCTGGATGTTTTTTACCCCGAGCGTATGGCGCAGCGTATTTTGGGTATGGGCGATATTACTTCGTTGGTTGAGAAAGCCCAGGAACAATATGATGAAGTAGAGGCCCGCAAACTGGAGAAAAAGATTAGGAAGAACCAGTTTGATTTTGAAGATTTTAAGCAACAGCTGGCACAGATAAAGAAAATGGGTAATCTCAAGGATTTGATGGGAATGATACCGGGCGTCGGCAAAGCAATTAAAGATGTGGATATCAGCGACGACTCTTTTAAAGGCATAGAGGCCATGATTAATTCTATGACGCCTTTTGAAAGGGCCAATCCGGATGTAATCGACCAAAACCGCCGCAAACGCATCGCCAAAGGCAGTGGAAAAGGTATGGATGAGGTGAATGCATTTATGAAACAGTTCGACCAAATGAAGCAAATGATGAAGATGATGAACAAGATGCCGATGGGCGGCCGGATGCCCGGGTTGGGAAAGCGCTAATCTTTTAATTTTTTTTAATAAATTTAGCTATTTGTCAAAATTTATTTAATTAACTAAAACAAAGTGTAACTATAATCTAATCAATTATTATATTTGGAAAATAAAGAAGGAAAGCTAATTTTGCAGTCCTGCTTTTATAAGCAAACGAGACAATAACCCTATTAATTAACGCATTTAAATTTCTATTTAAAATGCCAGTAAAAATGAGACTCCAGCGCCATGGGTCTAAAAAAAGGCCTTTCTACTTTATAGTAGTGGCAGACGCCCGCGCTCCGAGAGATGGTAAATTCATCTCCAAAATTGGTACGTACAACCCGTTAACAGTTCCATCCACCATTCAGTTAGATCGTCAGCGTGCTTTAGATTGGTTGCACAAGGGTGCACAACCTACGGACACCGTACGCCGTATCCTTTCTTTTAAGGGCGTATTGTACCTGAAACATTTATTGCGTGGTGTATCGCTTGGTTTGTTTGATGATGTAGCTGCAATGACAAAGTTTGAAGTTTGGCACAAAGAACATGAAGCCCAGATTCTGAAACGGCAGGAAGAAAACCGTCGTTCCAATCCGCGCGGGGGCAGAAGGCCACAAGGTGCCGGAAACCGCCGTCCTTCAGAAAGAAGGCCTGCAGAAGGTGGTGCGTAATAAGAAATTACATTCATTCACCAATGGATAAAAGATATCCCGACAGGCAATCCTTTCGGGATATTTTATTTTACCCCCACCCCCGACCCCTGAAGGGGAGTTGATGATCTCATTGAGATGCGTTGAGTAATGAAACTGTTTGGTTGTTATAAGTTGTAAATGATGCAGGGCACTTTATAAAACAAGGGATGTTAGAGAGTCACACGTTACGGAGTAGAATTATCTTCGATATATAAATAATATTATTAAACTTAACAATGCCCCTTCAGGGGTTAGGGGTATGAACTATAACAGCATTGGAAAATTAGTGGCCAGCTTTGGCGTAAACGGCGATTTAATATTATTGCACCACCTCGGCAAAAAAACTTCATTAAAAGGATTGGAGGCAATTTTTGTTGAAGTCGTAAAAGGCGAAATGCTGCCCTATTTTATTCAATCAGCCAAAATAAAAAGCGACGAAGAAGTATACCTGAAACTGGAAGGCGTAAACACGAAAGAAGCTGCCGGAAAACTCAGGCAAAAAGAAGTGTGGTTTACAGAAGAAGACTTTCAAAAATATTCAGCTAAATCTTCTATTATTTCACTACTGGGTTTTCATTTAATTGATGAAGGCACCGACCGCGGCGCCATCCTGGAAATTATTGAACAACCTCACCAGATGCTGGCACGCATCGACCTTGATGGTAAAGAAGCATTGATACCACTGCACGACAGCTCGCTCCAAAAAATAGATAAAAAGAAAAAGCAAGTGCATGTTATTTTGCCGGATGGATTGCTGGACGTGTATCGTTAGCTATTTTAAAGTTTAAATTATATATTTTGAATTATACTTCCGGATAATGGTTCAAAAATGCATGCAATTTACAAGCGCTGCTTGCTTTGGTTTTCGCTCAGCACACCCATAGCTTCTTTTTCATAAGGCATAAAAATGTATTGTAACTTTATTCTGCGGGACAACGATTTAGAGAAGCAGTTGTAATTAAATAGCAGGAAGTAATCCCTGGTGAATTGAAAATATAAAATACAAAATTTAAAATAATTTCCCCCCAGCGCATCATAGCACATTTTGATCTCGATTCATTTTTTGTGAGTGTAGAGACATTGAACAACCCTTCGCTGAAAGGCAAACCTGTATTAGTGGGTGGCCATAGCGGCCGGGGCGTTGTAGCAGCCTGTAATTATGAAGCAAGAAAATTTGGCATCCATTCCGCCATGCCGATGAAGACCGCGATGAAGCTTTGTCCGCATGCAACCGTTGTAGGCGGCACCCGGGGAGAATACAGCCGGTTCAGCCGTTGGGTTACAGAAATTATTGCCGCAGAAGCGCCGCTTTTTGAGAAAGCGTCCATTGATGAATTTTATATTGACCTAACGGGAATGGATAAGTATTTTAATGCCTTTGAGTGGACAAAGCAATTACGGGAGAAAATTATTTCTACTACGCAATTGCCTATTTCTTTCGGACTTGCTGCCAACAAGATGATTGCGAAAATGGCCACTGACGAAGCCAAGCCAAATGGTTATCTATGGGTTCCTTATGGTAAAGAGACGGATTTTCTGGATCCGTTGAAAGTGAGTAAAATTCCCGGAGTAGGCGCACAAACTTTTCGATCATTGATGCAGGTGGGTATTGAAACCATCAAAGAATTAAGGGAAGCAAAAATAGAAATGCTGGAACGGTACGTGGGTAATTATGGAATTGAATTGTGGCACAAAGCAAATGGCCGGCACGATGGATTGGTGCATGGATACCATGAAGCCAAATCGGTTTCTACTGAAAATACATTTGAAGAAAATAAAACCGACATCAATTTTCTGATGAATGAGCTGGTGCGCATGACGGAGAAGATTGCCTTTGAACTGCGCCAGGACAATAAAATGGCCGGTTGTATTGCCGTTAAAATCAGGTACCCCGATTTTGAGACCACCAGTCGCCAGGTGGCCATTCCGTATACTTTTTATGACGATGAACTGATACCATTGGCGAAAGATCTGTTTCACAAACTTTACCGCAAAGGACACGCCGTGCGGCTACTGGGCGTAAGGTTGAGCGAACTAACCGGAGAGGCCGTTCAAACCAATTTATTTAATGACACCAGCAAGAAAGTTTCCCTGTACAAAGCAATCGACGACGTAAAAAACCGCTTCGGAAAAGGTTTTTTAACAAAAGCTACCGGAAAATTAAAAAATTAGTCTATTAGTTTGGTAGGGAATTGATATATTTGTACCCCTATTTTCACTTTTAAAATTATAAATATGAGTTTACGATTAGGCGACACGGTTCCCAACTTCCAGGCAAAAACATCTGCCGGAGATATTGACCTATATGAATACCTCGGCGATGGTTGGGGTGTATTATTTTCTCACCCGGCAGATTATACACCGGTATGTACAACTGAATTAGGTAAAACCGCTTTACTGCAGGAAGAATTCAGGAAACGTAATGTAAAAGCACTTGCTGTAAGTGTTGATGGATTGGAAAAACATGCAGGCTGGATTAAAGATATTAATGAAACACAAAACTGTGCAGTTGATTTTCCAATCATCGCTGATGAAGACAGGAAAGTAGCTGAACTGTATGATATGATTCATCCCAATGCTTCTTTAACGGCCACCGTTCGTTCATTGTTTATCATTGGACCAGACAAGAAATTAAAATTATCAATTACCTATCCTGCTTCTACCGGCAGAAACTTTCATGAAGTATTACGGGTAATTGATTCATTGCAGTTAACTGCTAATCATAGCGTTGCCACACCTGCAGACTGGAAAGCGGGTGAAGATGTAATTATTGTTCCTTCGGTATCTACAGAAGATGCCATTAAGAAGTTTCCAAAAGGTGTTAAAATAGTTAAGCCTTATTTGCGCTATACACCACAACCAAACCTTGATTAATGTAGTTTTTATAATGAATGATTTTAAATGAAAGGGCCCTTGCGGCCCTTTTGTTTTTTTAGCAATGCTGATTGCTTTACATTGCTGTAAAGAACTGTACATGAGAATATTACTAATCGCCTGCTTTTTAGTAACGGGTTCATGTGCATTTGCGCAACACACTGTTATTTATTGCGGACAATTAATCGATCCCAACAGTTTGCAGGTAATATAGCAAATGAGCATTATTACAGAAGACAATAAAATAATAGCTGTTCAGAACGGCTATGTCACCGCGGGCGTAAATGATAAGATTATTGATTTGAAAAACGATTGTTGCCTTCGGCGGAGATCCGGCTAAAGATCTTCAAAGCATGGGCAGTGTAACATTTGTAATGAAAGACGGGTTAGTATATAAAAATCAATGATTGTTTTCTTACCATGGGAAATCAGCATCAAATACAAAAGGCTCCGGCCTGGGCAGTGGCTTACGTGGCAACAATTCGTTCCGCATCGCTGTATTGTAAACAAAGGCGGCCACAATAACGGCGGCTTGTTTCATATCATCAATAAACAAATGATCATACGTATCCATATTACTGTGGTGGGTACGCGTTTCATATTCAAGCGGATCTTGTATAAACTGAAAACCAGGAATACCCACTGCATCAAATGATAAATGGTCAGTAGAACCGGTATTGCTGCTCGTGATACCCGTGGCGCCCATGTCGGCAAAAGGCTCCAGCCACGCTTTAAAAATGTCGCGCACTTTTTCATTGTTTTGCAAATAGATACCACGGATTTTGCCAGAACCATTATCCAGGTTAAAATATGCCGAAATATTTTTTTGTTCAGGCTTTAGTTTCATGTCTGCAGGGTCGCCAAAATGTTTTCGAACATATCCAATGGAGCCATACGGTCCTTCTTCTTCACCGCCCCATAGCGCAATACGAATAGTCCGTTTCGGTTGTACGCCCAATTCTTTCAATAAACGTATTGCTTCCATCATGACAGCACAACGGGCTGCATTATCTGTAGCACCTGTGCCGGCATGCCACGAGTCAAGATGACCGCCCAGCATCACTACCTGGTTTTTTAAAATGGGATCCGTTCCCGCTATTTCACCTACTACATTATATCCGGTCGGGTCATCATCGTAAAATTTATTCTGTACATCCATTTCAACAGTAACATCCATTTTGTCGTTCAGCAATCTTACCAGTTTTAAATAATCTTCCATTGAGAGCGACATTTGAGGAAGCGATGGCGCATATTTTTTAATATAGGCCGGACCGCCTTGTGAAAATACTGTTCCGTCACGGCCGCCACCCG
>JBDUAY010000622.1:0-2860 GCA_040004415.1 Bacteroidota bacterium
ACCATGCTGGAAGATACCGGCTATATGGCCCGCATCAGCTTTCTAACGGATAAGCTCATGCGCAAAGCTGGACTGAATGGTAAAAGCGTAATGCCTATGATTAGTGGTTTTGCCTGCGCGGTGCCTGCTATTATGAGCGCCCGTAATATTGAGAATAAAAAAGAAAGACTGCTTACCATTCTTATTACACCTTTAATGAGTTGCAGCGCACGGCTCCCTGTTTTTACTATCCTCATTGCATTGGTAATACCGCGTAAATCTTTGCTTGGTTTTATTGGTTTACAGGGGTTGGTAATGATGGGCCTGTATTTAATGGGTATTGTAATGGCCCTGCTGGTTTCTTATGTAGCAAAATGGTTTATTAAAATACAGGAGAAAAGTTTTTTTATTCTGGAGCTGCCCACTTACCGCGCACCACGCTGGAAAAATGTGCTCGTTACAATGATTAACAAAGCCAAAATTTTTGTGCTGGATGCCGGCCGTGTAATTATGGTAATAAGTTTAATCTTATGGGCATTGAGTACCTATGGCCCACCGAAAAAAATGAATGCCGTCGCGCAGCAATACGATGAACAAATTAAACAGCACCCCGCACAAACACAGGAACTAACTACTAAAAAGCAATCTGAACTATTGCAAAATTCTTTTGCAGGTATTTTAGGCAGAACCATTGAACCTGCCATTAAACCATTGGGATACGATTGGAAAATTGGCATTGCATTGATTACTTCTTTTGCCGCCAGGGAAGTTTTTGTTGGCACAATGGCTACTATATACAGCGTGGAGGGTGGCAAGGATGCCGACAAAAGTACGCTTACACAAAAGATGCAGCGTGCGCGTAATCCGGATGGCAGCCTTGTATATACACTAGCCTCCGGTGTATCGCTCATGATTTTTTATTTACTGGCCATGCAATGTATGAGTACACTGGCGGTGGTTAAAAGAGAAACGCGAAGCTGGAAATGGCCACTCATTCAACTGGCGTATATGACGGGGCTCGCCTATGTCATGAGTTTCATCGCATATCAATTGCTGAAATAAGGATTTATTTTATCCAAATCGGAAGACTAAACCGGTGCATTTTTCGTTATATCACTGAATCCAAAATCCTGCATAATGAAAAACACCTGCCTGCTATTGATTACCGCTTTATTGTTCCTGTCGGCGTCCGCTCAATCAGAACAATTTAATTATCCGGATGCCTTTTATTTTGTAAAAGAAATTAAAATAGCAGGATTAACCGAGCGTCCTTTTCATATTGAAATTACGGTGAAAGAAAATCCGGCAGATTCACTGTCGAAGCCCCGGATATATGCCGTACAGGTTCGCAAGGGCAAAGAAGATATTATCGGCAAAACAATGGTATATGCTACAGCAACCAATGGCGATTGGAAAACGTACAGCATTGATGGCATCACTGATAAACAAGCTACGCGCATTTGGTTTTATGCCGCCGTAAATGGCAATGGTAATTTTTACTTTGACAAGCTGACGTATTCAATTGCTGATATCAATGGAACGATGCAGGAAAAAGATCTTATCAATCAGTCTTTTGAAGACAAAAAACTCTTGAATGGTTATTTTGTAAGCGCGGCATATTCAAAAAATTTGCAGGTGAAATTATCCCCGGTTGCTAATGATGGCAAACAATCATTACAAGTAATTGTGACCGGCCAGAAACCCGCCGGCATGCGTTCTGTTGCAAAGAACTAATTGTGTTTGATATTTTATTGAACGAATATTTTTTTTGTTGACCAGCAGTTGTGCCACTATCAGCTCCGGTTGTGTCACTCACTTATGCAGTATAACTTTTTTGGTCTGTAGTCTGAGGTTCTATTTTCAAAATTGAAATAAAATTACTTCTTGTTCTAATGAGGTTGGTGCGACCCCGGCCATGGAGAAAAATAATGCTGTAACAATTACTTGCCATCTTCTATCTAAGTCTCTCCTTCAGGGGGAACAGGGGGTAAAAAGGGCGCGGCGCGCAGAGACCGTCACATCGCGTCATTATAAATTTCCTTCACTATCAACTCCTGTTTACCTGCTCACGAACAGATAATACCTGTGCGTATGATGTACTTACAATAAATAAGGTGAATGCAAAAAATAATTTCTTCATGTGTGGAGACTTGTTTTCAAATGTAATGAGGAAAGCTTATCCATCCGCAAAGAATGCAAATAGAAATACTGTGGGCAGCAAAATTTACAATTATTTGCGCCAAAAATGATTGCCGTACCGCTGAATGATTCACTTAAACCGGCTGCTTTTGACTAAAGATATTTATACATGAATGAAGGTGGATAGCCAGGACCTTAACTCAAATAAGTATTGCCAAAAAACCGGTCCGTGAATAAACCCACGGATGTTTATCAATGCCTGGTTAAATTATTTTACGATAGTAAATCCACACTGAACCATATCCCGTAATTGACTTACACCCCCGTTAACCAAGCTTAATTTATGATTTATGAGAACAATTGTACATTGGTGTACCGCCCTTGCAATCATCTCTTTTTCATACGCCTGCAAAAAAAATGCAGATAAGCAAATGACGCAGCCGCCAACTGTTATTGATATTAACCTGGTGGCAGAAACAAGTACCCCCATTTTAAAAGCTACTATTTTATCGCTCAATGCCAATATAGGTGGTTTGTACAGCGCTGTTCCTGTTAACTATGCTAAAACTTCTAAATCGTATCCCCTGATTGTTTCTATTCATGGTGGTGGTCAGTATGGCGATGGCAATCTCGATCTGCCTTTATTGTTAAACGATGGCATTCCTGAGTTGCTGGATGAAAAAATATTTCCGCCAAATTTTATCAGTAAAGGAGTTAATTATTCATTCATTGTTATCGCTCC
>JBDUAY010000215.1:0-9560 GCA_040004415.1 Bacteroidota bacterium
AAACTGGTAATTGGGATTGGTCCAGTTCAACGTTAGTGCACTGCTGGTTGCATTGACAAAAGAGAGATTGGCCGCATTAAAAGACGATGTTAATACAGGTGAAGAACTGTTTAGCAGGTAATCTTTGGTTTCCTCTTTTTTGCAGGATGCCATGGCAATGGCAATGAAAAGAAAACCAGTAAAATTTTTTATAACCTTTTTCATTTTTTGAAAGATTTACTTCTGAAAAAATTAATACCCCGGGTTTTGAACCAGGTTAGGGTTTGCCGTCAAATCAGTTGACGGAATCGGAAAAATATTATACTTGCTGTCTACCGCCGTACCGTTTACCACACCGCCCTTCCATGCCCACAAATACGCAGCCGTCGTAAATTTATTATATCGTATTAAATCGGTGCGGCGCAGGCCCTCCCAGAATAATTCGCGTGCCCGTTCATCCAGTATAAAATCGGTGGTTAAAGCAGATGATGTAATATTTCCGCTGGTGCTGTTATTGTAACCGCGTGTACGCAATTTATTCACATATCCTAGCGCTGTTGCCACGTCACCGCCGGTGCCCCCGCGCAATACCGCTTCTGCATAATTCAGGTACACTTCACCGAGGCGGAACAATGGAAAATCTACATCCGACCAGTTACCGGCCGGATCTTTATTAGGTGCGGGACCGCCAGACCTGGTAACGTTCCTGAACTTGCTGGAAGAATAACCGTCAGTGGAAACATCCAGCAGGTTGGCCATAATCAAATTCTGGCCACTTGTATAAAATTGGCCGCGCATGTCATTAGCATCAAAAAGGCCTACAAGTTGTTGCGTTACGCGTATGCAGCCCCAACTACCACTCAAACCAGAAACAGATGCCGGTACACCAGCCGGCCCATGGACCAGGGTTGTGGTGCCGCCCCAGTTTTGGGTATGTGTTCCATCGTACGGAATCGCAAAAATAAATTCATCCGTATTGAGGTTGTTATCGGCCAGCATCAGCTCTGCATATTTGCTATGGAGCGTATACCCTGCGTTGATTGCTTTATTGCAATAAGTAATACAGTCGGTATACCTGGTTGTTCCTGTGTATATGCCTGCATTGAGATAAATGCGTGCCAGCAGTGCCCATGCGGCAGCCTGGTCAACACGGCCATATTCATTTGTTTTGGCAGGAAGCAAATCTGCCTGCACAGCCAGTAATTCACTTTCTACATAGGTAAACAAATCTTTGCGGGCAATTTGTTTGGGCAGGCCCGATGCGATGGGCGTGGCTTCTGTTACCATGGGTGGGTTCGCAAACATATCCATCAGTACCCAGTATTGAAATGCCCTCAGGTACCGTGCTTCTGCTTTGTATTTCCGGATGCTGTCTGCACTTGCGCCGGTAATGCCGCGGCTGCCCAGGTTGCCATCCGATGCTTCGCGGATGAAATCGTTGCACAACGCAATCTGGAAATAAGAACGGTAGTAAGCCCCGGCTACTGTTTGGTTGATAGATGACCAGCTCATCTGGTGAATTCCTAACGGGTCCGTATTGCCGTGGTAAGTCCAGCCGGCTTCATCTGTGCTGAGTGTTTGCAGGTACCAGAACCCACGGAGGAAATCAGAATTACCTTCATCTGAAAGAATCTGGGAAGGTATATCCGCACTGCCCACGCCACCTGTATTACCCGTTAGCGCCATTGCGCCGTAAACTTTTGCCAGCGCCTGTTTATACCCGGCAGGGTTGTTATAAACGATGGCGGCCGTAATGTCGTTGGTGGGCGATAAATCAAGTTTTTTTGTGCAGGCCGTCGTTGCCAAAATTGCCATAGCAGCGGCCGTCAATATTTTGAAATGAGTATGTTTCATATAGTTTTTTATCTCTTTTTGAATTGACTTAAAAATCAAGATTAATCCCCAGGGCAAGTATGCGTGGTCTTGGGTAAATGGTATTGTCTACCCCGCTGCTAACCTCGGGGTCAAGGCCTTTGTATTTGGTAATTACAAATACATTTTGTGCGGTAATGGAACCGCGGAGGTTCGCAGTATTTTTAAATATTTTACCGAAGTTAAAACCCACGCCCGCGTTGTCCATTCTCAAAAAAGAACCATTCTGCAGGTAATAATCACTCAGTAACTCCTGGTCCGTAGTTCCTTTGAAACCTGTTTCCAGGTAATTAGCCGACGCATTTCCGGTGGTGGTGGAGCCCAGGACCTGGTTCAGCCTTCCATTATTGCTGTAAATATTATTATACACATAGTTGCCAAAGCTGGCCCTCAGCACAAAACCCGCATTCCATCTTTTGTAGTTAGCGCTCGTGCTGAATCCAAAAAAAGTTTTGGGGTCGGCTTGTTTGCCTTTGTATTTATCATTTTCGTTGATGATGCCATCGCGATTTTTATCATCGAACAATCCTTCTATCGGTTTGCCGTCTTTACCATATACCTGTTTGTATAAATAAAAAGTGCTTTTGGGTGTTCCTACTGCATTCAGGAACGCAAACCCCTGCACACCATTAATATTGGTAGAAGGAAAGCCAATGTAGTTCGGATCATCCGGCAATACGGTGAGGTTGGTAATCGTATTTTTATTGTAGGTAGCGTTAAAAGATACATCCCAGGTAAAATCTTTGGTACGCACCGGTTCAACGTTGATACTGAATTCAACGCCTTTGTTATTCATGTCTCCAACGTTAGACAGAATATAAGCGGAGAAATTGGTACCTGCCGGTGCAGGAATGCTGTTCAGCAGATCGCTTGTTTTCTTGTAATAAAAATCTATACTACCACTGATGCGATTGTTGAGGAAACCATAATCCAGCGCAATGTTTGTGGTAGCGGTTTGCTCCCATTTGATATTCGGATTATAGCCGCTTGGGCGGTATCCCTGGTAGTATGTACTGCCAAACTGGTACGCGGCACCAACATTGCTCAAATTATAACTTGCCAGGTATGCAAAATTGGCAATACCATCCTGTTGCCCGGTAATGCCGTATCCTGCACGCAGTTTTAAATCAGATACTGCGCTGATATTTTTCAGGAACGGCTCATCTTTTATTTTCCACGCAAATGCCAGTGAGGGGAACAGGCCCCATTTGTGATCAGGCCCAAACCGTGATGACCCGTCACGCCGGATGGTTCCCGTTAATAAATATTTGTCTTCAAATGAATACACGGCACGTCCGAAATAAGAAAGCAGGGTATGTTCGGGCTTATCAAAAGGATAAGTAGGATCGGTGCCCGGATATTTTACTCCTGCTGCAGTATAGCTGGCGTAGTTATAATATTTATACAGGTAGTCATTGTAAGAGTACCCCGCTGTAACATCTACCCGGCTTTTAACAGATGTAAGATCTTTTACATAATTCAGGTAAAAATCGAATACCGTATTGGTTTGTGTTTGTTTGTAGTGGTTGTTAGAACCTCCTAATCCGCCGGCAACATATCCGGTTGCCGCGCTATCATTCACATAATTTGTTCCTTTACCTGTTGCAACATCATAGCCCATATTAAGAACAGCATGCAGCTCTGGCAGAAAATGAAATTTATAATCGAGCTGTATATTGCCGATGCTTCTTTCGGGTGTGCCCTTGTTGAGGCCAGCATTTAAAAGGCCTACCGGGTTTTTTCCTGCAACTGTATTGAGACCGGTAGGAGTGGTAGGATCCAGCCATTCGTAATAACCATTAAAGCGGTTGCTTTTGGGGTTGTATACCGGTTGGGTAGGATCGAAACTGATGGCCGCGCCAATAGCACCCTGGTTGGCAAACCGCGCGGTTTCCATGCTTCCCTTCAGGTTAATATCAACCTTTAAATGGTTATCAAAAAAAGTTGGGTTGATGGCAATTGCTGCAGATTCTTTCTCCAGGTTATCTGTTTTTAGAACACCATCAATATTCTGGTAGCCAATTGAAATTCTGTACGGCAGATTTTTAATGCCGCCGCTGATGCTGATATTATTGTCTGTAGCAAAAGCTGTTCTGTAAATTTGGTCCTGCCAGTTGGTATTGGCGGTTCCCAACATTGCTTTTTGTGCTGCTGTTCCGTTGGTATTTACAATGGTACTCACCTGGCCGGCGCTTAAAACATCTACATTTTTTATAACGCTGGAAAGAGAGTTAACCGAATTGAAACTGACTTTCAATTTGCCACCCTTTCCTTTTTTAGTAGTAATGATAATAACACCATTGGAAGCCCGTGTTCCATAAATGGCTGCAGCCGAGGCATCTTTTAAAACGGTAAAAGATTCAATATCGTTTGCGTTGATAAAACTTAAAGGATTTCCTGCTCCTGATATAGCTGCATTATCCAGTGGAACGCCGTCAATTACAAACAACGGGTCATTGCTGGCGGTTAAAGAAGAACCACCACGAATTCGGATGGTGCTTCCGGCGCCCGGCTGCCCGCTGTTGGAAATAACCGACACACCGGCTACTTTACCCGCAATCAGCTGTTCCGGGGTAGTAATATTTCCTTTTTGAAAATCTTTTGTGCCAACAGTTGTAATAGCACCCGTAAGATCTTTTTTCTTAGCCGTGCCATAACCCACTACCACTACTTCATTCAGCGCCAGGTTAACGGCACTCAGTGAAATGGATATTGTGTTTCCGGTGATGGCCGTTTCTTTCGCATCAAAGCCAATAGAAGAAAAAACAAGGGTACTAACATCAGCACCCACTGAAATTTTAAATGATCCATCAGTACCAGTTACAGCGCCCCTGTTAGAAAAACCTTTGGGCGCAACTGTCACCCCGCTTAGCGGCGATCCGTCTTTTGCGTCAGTAACTTTTCCGGAAATTGTTTTGCCCTGGGAAAATAATATGGCCGGGAACAGCAGCAGCATGAAAGGAATGAGCATTCCTGTAAGCAATCGTTTTGTAATCATAACTGAAATCGTTGTTTAAATTTTCGAACCTATCGTGTACTTTTTACACAATTAATTAAATGCAATGTGTAAATTTTACACAATTATAATGAAAAACCTGAATTTTTCGAATTCGTTAACAAATTAAATTTTGGGTGCTTTAAAAAGTGTAATAATAGAAGCTGATGTGTACCCGTTACCGCCGGCTTGTACATAATTAACAAGCCCGGGACAGTCATTTGCAGTTTACCAATTCAAAAGTATCATTAAGGTCAACTATCCTGACATCTTACTTTGCCTGTAAAATCTAACTAGTATTAATTGCCACCGGTGGGCGGTAAATGAAGGCATCATCCTGCAACGAAATGCTGCATCAAAAATCAATACCGAACCATTTTTTTCTTTCTTTCTGCTGATATTTCTCGTAATTAAACTTGTATAGTTTACCCGGACGATGGGGTACATCAGCCTCATATTCGCCGGTATCTTCCAGCAGCGCCATAGAAAAGAATTTCTTCCGGAAGTTGCGCCTGTCGAGCCTTACGCCCAAAATAGCTTCATATAAATTTTGTAATTCGCGCAGCGAAAATTTCTTAGGCAGCAGGCTAAATCCCAGTGGGTGCTCCTGTATTCTTTTCTGCAGCCATAAATAACAGGCATCCAGAATTTGTTTATGATCAAACGCCATTTCTTTAATGTGCCGCACATTGTGCCAGTGCAGTTCATTGTCAAGTTTTTTAAGCTGGTAGTGCTGCACATTAACCAATGAGCAATAAGCTACGGTGATAACCCTGGCGGCGGGGTGCCGGCTTATCTCGCCAAAAGATTTTACCTGTTCCAGGTACACATCTTCAAGCCCGGTGCGCTCTTTCAAAACGCGGTAAGCGGCGCCGTCCAGCGTTTCATTACTGTCTATTAAATCGCCCAGCAGGGACCATCTATCTTCAAAGTTTTTAAGATCAGACTTAATAAGGAGAACTTTCAGCTCATCTTCATCAAAACCAAATATTACACAATCAACTGAAATACCATTGTAACCTTCATTCTCCAGCTGCTTGAGAATAGTCTTAATATTTTTTTGGCTGGCGGCAGTAGCAGGCATTCGTTTCTATTTGTTTAAGGTTACAAGCTTCCCTGCCGCTAAATTAATATTATGTTTAAATTATGCGCTAAATTTTTCATTGTTAACTGCATTTGCCTGTCTTTTTAGAAATTATTGATCTTTTCTTTTTCTATTACGCGCGCAATTAACCGGAAAACATGAACTAATTTTTACTATCCGTGATCAGTTATCCTGCACGCTGGCGCAATTCTACGATATTTTACCCGTATACTTCCTGCGCCAACAAACACCCGTCCATGAATACACTTATTGTATTTTTTAGAATACCTCTATTTAAGAAAATATTATAATTTAAACCCGTTTTACGCATACTAAACAATAATCAGCTGTCGTTCTTTTATATATCAAAATATTCCTCATGAAAAGGCTCGCCATTTTACTACCTTGGTTTTCCTTCTTTCTTCGTGAAAAATATCTATCGGGTTACATTTGCCTGGCACTTCAAATCAGCATTATTGGCTGGCCGGTTGCATCTGTTTGGGCAACTACTACGTTATTGGTTCCGGGGGCTGACGCTAAAGACAACTTTGTTTTGCGTTCATTGAATCCTTCTTTTGATAAGGCAGAGATGGCGATGAAAAGTATAGCGCAGGCCAGTTAGAATTCATTTTCAACCTGGTTTTACCTGGTACTATTGCGGTATCAGGGCCAAATACTTTGTATCAACGCCGTGCATAGCCAAGCGTCTCAATGTCGCTCATACTTTTGGCCAGGTGTGTTTTTCCATTTACCAGCAGATATAAATTATCGCAGATAGCTATTACCTCCCTGTACATATGATCAGTAAGGAGAATGCCTTTATTTCTCTTTTCTTCTACCAATAATTCTTTTACTTTTTGAATTTGAAGCGGGTTCAGGTGCGTAAATGGCTCGTCCAGTAAAGCAAAATAAGACGGTGCTTTTACAATCGCATACAATTCTACCAAACGGCGTTCACCACCGGAAAAATTACCAATTGAAGTATTCTTTTTTGATGCAAACTCAGGAAATCTTTTGCTGAAGAGAATATAATCAATTTCAAAATCTGTACATATTCTTTTTAGCGAAAGTGATGAAGGGATAAAATTAAACTGTGGAAGATACAACAGTAAGCCCGGCCTTTTAAATGCTTCATAATAGGCCAGCTTATCTATACGTACAGATTTTTCTGCTTTCAACGTGCCATAAATAATTTGCATGAGGCAGGATTTGCCTGTACCGTTGCGGCCCAGCAGACCAGTAATTTTTCCTGTTTTGCATTGTACATACACATCTGATAGTATTTTCCGTCCGTCGAACTCAAGTTGAACACCGTCTGTTTCAAGCGTATGGTTCATTTGAATTTGTATAGTTGAATGATCAATAAAATAAACAATGAAAAATCAAAGGCTATTATTGTGCCCCACAGTAAGGCTTTGGAAAGGCCGAGGTTCTGATAGTAATAATATTCTTTGCTTTTATACTTGTTAATAAAATAAAATGTAACCGCCAGCGTAGCCGCCTTCAACCAAAAAATAACCGCAAAAATACTGAAGCCATATTGCCAGAACAGGCCCAGGCAACAAGCCGTTACCAATACAGATGCAAGCAGAAAACTTTTGTAGAATGTACCGATGATGCGTATTGTTTTCAGAAATTTCATTCTACTGAAAATATTCATAACAACCTGGATGAACGAACAACCAATGTTATTGTTTTTATAAACCTTTCCGCAATCGCACAGCTGGCGTAAGAATGAGGCGTGGAAATGCATGCTGGCTTCTTGTGCCTGGAACCCAGGCTTCTTGTACCAGGTCATAAGTACGCAGCGTACACAAATCAAATGCTGCACTCCTGGCACAATATTAAGATGCCAGTCATTGATTTGATGCAACCCGGCAATTTGTATGTATTCATGAAAAAATTAAGTGTAGTATTTTTGCAGGGACACACCTGCGTGCCTGCCCATCGCAAATATTCATCCCGCATTGGCCAGGCATACACAAACGTCTCCCCTGCAGTCTTCATTAATTTCTACATTTGCATTCATATTTTCTTCATCAGCGCCACTACTAAACTGGCAGAATTTCTTGCCGCAATTTCATAAAAACTGCGCACGTCCATCGATGCATTATTGCCCGCATCATCACTTAAACTTCGGATGACGATAAAAGGTGTTTTCTGTTGCCAGCAAGCCTGTGCCACGGCAGCGCCTTCCATCTCTGTAGCATCTGCCTGCATCCTGCTGCGTAAATTCTGTGTTGCGGCAAGTGATGAAACAAACACATCACCGGTAACAATTATACCTGTAATAATTTGTGGCATGCGGCTACCACTTTTGGTAGCAATTTTTTCAAGTGATAATGTTTTACCCGCCGCCAATGCAGACTTTACCAATGCAGAATCACAAATAAAAAATTCAGGATTCTCCTGCATGGTAAAAGGATTACGCGTGGCACGTCTTTTCATACTGTCGGGCGTAATCGTTCCATAATCATGATACGCGGCTTTTGTGCCGATAACCAAATCGCCCGGAAAAAGTGCTGGATTAATACCACCAGCAATACCGGTAAATATCACTTCGCGCGGCTGAAAGTTTTCGAGGATTAATGTTGTAGTAATGGCAGCGTTCACTTTCCCAATACCGGTTTGCGCCACTACCACCTGCCTTCCGTTCAGTATACCTTCTGTAAAATGGATATGCTGTATTACCGTATCTTTTTTCTGCTGTAATTGCGCCTGCAATAAAACCAGTTCAGGCGGAAAAGCACCAAGGATGGCCGTTAGTTGCCGGTAATGACGCGGTCCGCTGCTGTCAGCTGATTCATGAAAAATCGGCGCCTGTGCGGAAACCATTTGCAGGCTGAGTACCGCTGCCATTAGCTGGATAAATGAAAAGATGCGCATAATGATTTATATAAGGCTGATGTTTATATCATATAGCGGCGGCAATCCATTCAAATGTATGATTTCTGCGCAGGATTAATTAAGGTAATGACGGTATGATTTTCAGGCCTGTATTTGAAAAGACAGTCCGGCAGGTATGGCTTTTAATGTAAACTGCCGGTAAATTACCGGCAATTTACGTTTTTGTATCAGCTGTTTCGTTATTCTATCAAATCAATAGATTCTAACAGCGGCTACCCATCGCTTGCAGGATTTTAATATCCTTCCTGCTTACTTATTATTTGGTTCATTCTTAGTAAGAAATTCAATGGAATCAAATATTTTAGTTGCATCAGGCTCATTTTTTTCAAAATCTTTTTCGCGGGAAAAATAGGTGAAAACATACACTTTTCCACTGTGGATGGTTTTATAGCTGTTGGTATAAAAAACTTCTTTTCTCTTCGTATATTTTCCTTTTAACATCCACCATTCCTGGTCTTTAATGTTTTTAAAATCAGATGAAAGCACGTCAAACGTTGCTGAAGCGTCCTGCGTGGCTTTAAACATTTTCAACTCCACTTCCGACAGTTGTTTTATATTATATTTTTCATATCCTTCTGCCATTTTATTTATTTCCATCTTAACCATGCAGATCTTAAAAATATTGGCGCCCGGCGCATTGATACAAAACTCAGCCGTTTCCTGGTTATTGGTTTTCCAGTCGGACGGATACGTTACAATAAAGATCTTGTTTGATGAAACATA
>JBDUAY010000623.1:0-2852 GCA_040004415.1 Bacteroidota bacterium
ACTGCAGAAAGGCCCGCTATCGGAAGAATGAAAGCCGCGCAAATACTGGTGGCGTTTTTGCCCAATCCGGATGATAAAGAAAAAGAAAGAAAGAAAATATTGATTGATTCTATTTACAATGCCTTATCCAAAGGCGCTTCTTTTAAAGATTTAGTAGTGAAATACAGCAACGATAACATCAGTTACCAGGCGGGCGGATTAATGCCAGAGTTTGGAACCGGCCGTTACAGCGAAGACTTTGAAAATGCAGCATTTGGCCTTGCCAAAGATGGAGACATCAGCAAACCTGTAACTACATCCTTTGGTTATCATATTATCATGCGCGTTGAACGTATTCCTGTAAACAGCAATAAAAATAATAAGGAAGCGATGGCACAGCTTAAACAGGCCGTCCAGTCAGACAAGCGCATCCTGGTTGCCAAACAAATGCTGGCCAGGAAAGTAATGAAAATCATGACGTATAAACAAGCCGCGTTTAGTGAAAAAGATTTTCAGGGCTACGCCGATAGCGTGTACGCAAACAAGCATCCAAAGCAGTTGCCGGTGATGAACGATAAGACGGTACTGTTTTCATTTCCGCAACAAAAAGTAACGGCGGCAGACTACGCTAAATACATTCGCGGCATTCAGAATGCACCTGACATGTTGCGCGGAAAATCTACGCCACAATTATTACAACAGTATACAGAAGGTGCTGCTATGGATTATTACCGCAACCACCTGGAAGAATACAATAAAGAATTTGCCAGCCAGTTGAAAGAATTTAAAGATGGCAACCTGCTGTTTGAAATTATGCAGCGCCAGGTTTGGGATAAAGCCTCGGCAGATTCTGTTGGGTTGAAGAACTATTACAACAATAATAAAAATAAGTATTGGTGGGAGGCAAGTGCCGATGTTATTTTGTTTACCTGCAGTGATTCGGCAAATGCAGTTAAAGCAAAGAAAAGTTTTGAGGATGCACCCGCCAACTGGAAAACACTTGTACAAAACGCTGATGGTACAATACAGGCGGATTCCGGCAGGTTCGAATTAACGCAACTACCCGTTTCCGTTAGTAATAATAGAAAAGCCGGTACGATTACAGAACCGGTAAAAAATGCCACTGATAATATCACCAGCTTTGCATACGTAGTTAAAATATACAATGATCGTATGCCGCGTAATTTTGAGGACGCAAGGGGTTTTGTAATTAATGATTACCAGGCTTTCCTGGAAGATAAATGGATAGCCACGCTAAAGAAAAAGTACCCGGTGAAAGTAAATGAGGCCGTGTTGCAGAGCTGCTGGAAATAGCAATTGCTGATTTTTGTATTTTGAGATTGTTGGGCGCAACAATTAAGATCCATTGGTTGCGATAACATTGTCTCATTGGTTTCACTCCCGGATAAAATTCCGGGACTACGGATATTCAAGTCCTGCGGACTAGTCTGCGTGATTATTCAACACCTGAAGAATTGATCATCCTGCTGATTGATGTTGCGCTTGCGGATGTTCGATTTGGTAACATTTGCGTTGTATTGGTTTAACCCAATGTTCCCGTGATTTCACCAACGACCGTCCCGTTGGTTTCACCAACGGCTACTGATATTCAAGTCCTTCAGACTTGCCTGCGCGAAATGCGTAATCGTTTAATCAATCCAATATGTATTTATGTCAAAAATTGCAATTGTGGAGAATTTGCGTGCCCGCAGAAGCCTGAGGGGCTTCAATGTCAGTAGCCCCGGATGAAATCCGGGGTTAATAATGTAGCTGTTCTCAACCCCAAAAGGGTTGAATGTGCGGACACAGTAAAGTAGAAATTTTGGTGTAACAAATTTTCTTGTATCGCTTTGAAGAGGCTTTAGGTGTAAATATTTAAAATCTCAAAATTTCGCAATGGCAAAATCCCAAAATATTTTAAACCAATTCTTTCACTGCATTATAAATCACTTTTGGTTTACCCAGTGTGTAATAATGTAAAACGGGCACGCCAAATGTTCTTAATTCTTTGCTTTGTTGTATTAACCATTCCGTCCCTATCTTCTCTACTTCTTCGTCTGATTTTGATTTTGCAATGGCATTCGACAAATCAGTAGGTATATCTACATGAAATATTTTTGGAAGAATATTCAGTTGCTTTTTATTAGTGATCGGTTTTAGCCCTGGAATGATGGGCACATGAATGCCGTTTTCCCTGCACAGTTTTACAAATTCAAAATATTTCTGGTTATTGAAAAACATTTGCGTCATAATATACTCAGCACCGGCATCAACTTTTGCTTTCAGATAGCTCATATCTGTTTCCAGGTTGGGTGCCTCAAAATGTTTTTCAGGATATCCGGCGATGCCCATGCAAAAATTTGTTTTTCCGCCATTCTTAATATCTTCTTCCTGGTAAATACCATTGTTAAGATTGGATACCTGCTTTAATAAATCAAGTGCAAAACGGTTGCCATCCGGATGTGGTTCAAAAGCCGCTTCGTTCTTTGCCGCGTCTCCACGTAAAACCAGTACATTATCGATACCTAAAAAATTTAAATCTATCAATGCGTCTTCTGTTTCCCGTTTAGAAAAACCGCCACAAATTAAGTGAGGCACTGCATCCACCTGGTAATGATTCATAATGGCGGCACAAATACCCACCGTTCCGGGACGTTTACGAACCTCCACTTTTTCAAATGTACCGTCTGTTTTTTTCTTAAACATGGTCTCACTGCGATGGTATGTAACATTGATAAAAGCTGGTTTGAAAGCCATCAGCGGATCAAGGTGATCGTAAATGGCATTAATACCTTTTCCTTTTAACGGGGGCAACACTTCAAACGATACAAGTGTCTCTTTCGCGCTGTTTAAATGGTCTATTACCTTCATTG
>JBDUAY010000624.1:0-2851 GCA_040004415.1 Bacteroidota bacterium
ACAGCAAGGGCCAAGGCATTATACAACACACTTGAATATGCAACATTATTACGTGTAAGAAAAGAAAATTCGGTACTGGGGAACTTATGGAGCTGAGCAGAAATTAAATACAGGAACATAGAAGCAGGGCTTTTTATAGAAAGGCATTATTATAAAAGTGCGCAGAAAGAAGACAATACCTTAATCTTTTTTGATGCATCTATTTGCCTGCCGGGTACGACGGAATGGAATATCTTCGGTGAAAACCTTTGGCAGGGAAAGGATAATATCATCGCGTTTTGCGAACAGACTGCAAAATACTTTACAAAAGTTATCCCTGAATTTACTATGCGTAATCTGCTGTGACAACTGTGAAGCTATCGGTGGCACCGCCCAATAGACGAAAAAATATGTTGGTCAAAAATGTATTTCTTCCTGCGATGTCTACCGGTTTAATTACCGAAAAATGGCGCATGTGAATTCGTATTGCATCAATATCAAAAAAAAGTGTAAACTACCAATTATGCAACCTAAAATGATATGGGCCAATTTAGCCATCAGTGATATAACAAAGACAACGAAATTTTATACAGTGCTGGGATTTACGCCCAATGGCAACCCGAATGCAGAGCTTACCAGTTTCTCTTTTGGGAAGGGTGGATTTGTCATCAACTTTTTTTTAAAAGATAACCTGGAATTTAACTGGAAGGCAAAAATCGCCGATGCAAAAAACGTAACAGAAATAATATTCACCCTTTCTGCAGAAAGCATTTCGCAAGTGGATACGTACGAAAAAGAAGTTCAGCAGGCAGGCGGAAAAATTATTTCATCGCCGGCCGCATTTGGCAAAGGCTATTATGGTTTTGATTTTGCCGACCCGGATGGTCACCGGTTTAATGTTTTTTACATGGAAGGTTTGTAAGCAGCAGGGGGTTGAATTTATTAACCACCTATGAGCACCGTCGGCAAACCCAAAATGATGGATCCTCCATGTGCAGTGCGGTCACCCATTCTTGCGGCAGGCTTTCCGCAAATCAGTACAGTGGCCGAGGCAGTAATGATGCTGTCTGGCGGACCGGCACAAACTGCACTATCCCCCAGTAAAGCGGCGGGTAATTTTCCAATCAGCACGGTTGGTGCGCCTGGTCCGATGATGGGGCCGCCGACATGTGGAATAGGGGGTAGTCCAGGTGTAACCATCGGGCACTCGTGAAAATCTGTTAATCTTGCAGCTGGTTTTCTCATAGACGGTTTAATTGATCATAACAATGGCACCTTTGATGGTTGTTTCGCCCGAAGCAGATAATTCTGCGGTAGTAGCCCCGCTAATGAGCAGGTTTCCTTTGGCGGATATTTTTATATCCTTTGAACTGTCAATAGCAATGCCATCCGCACTTAATTTAATACTATTATTATTCACATCAGTTATGTCGATGGATTTATCGTCGTCACTGATAACAATTGAATTACCGGCGGGCGTTGAGAGGCTAATCTTTTTTCTCGCTTCATCAAATTCAATTTTCATACGGCTGCGGGTAACCAGCGCCTTGATATTGTTTTCATCGCCGGCCGTATAGGGAGGCGCCTGTTTACTATTGTACAAAGACCCCAATACCACCGGGAAACGTGGATCACCATGTAAAAAACCAACCAACACTTCATCGCCAATCTCGGGAATAAAAAAAGAGCCAGCTTGGTCGGACGCGTAAAAATTCGCCATTGGTACCCAGGCAGTACTGGCGTTGCCTGCCGTTGCTGGAATTTCAACCTGTATCCTGCCCTTGTTTTCCGGATCTGCTATTTTGATGACGTTTGCCAGTTGAAGGCCAGCGTTGTTCGTTAAGGGTATCTCTTCAATTCCGAACCCAACCGTAGTGGTCCAGTTACCGGCTTCAAGAACATGGGTAACAGTTGCCGCAATTACAGGACCACTGAGTCTATCCCCCACCCCGTTTATTTCCATGGAGTTGCCAGGCATCACACTTGCATTGCCTGCAAATTTCACAATTCCCTTTTTGTCCAGTGTGCTTTCAAAAGAAAGCAGCGAACTACCATATTCAATGGTTAGCGCAACAACATTTCCGACTATTTCATTTTCCTTTGCCATGCTGGAACATTCAATGGTACAATTGATTTGCCCATCAGCATTTATCCGGAAAGTATTTGTAATAATAGACCCTTTAAATATGGGACTGAGGGCACCCCTTCCGTAACCGGCCAATAGTTCAACCGTCTTGCGCGGATCAAAATCATTGCCATCGTTCATCTGTATGCTACCCGATAACACTAGTTGCGCCACCGACTTTTGATGTATGGTATGCTGCACCAGCAACGACCGGATACCATATGTATTGTTCAGGTCCTTCCCATCCAATGTCACCCGGACCTGTAGCAGATCATCATTTAAATCCGTCAGGGGGATGTTTGTCATACTATCATTTTAAAGCAAAACTAATCATCTCCGGGTAATCTGGCGTACCAACAATTCAAACAGATAAAAAATAAATTTTATAAAAATGGATCATAATATTAATTTTGGGGTATAGACGATTGGCTAATTTCAATTTATAGAATGCATAATGAATTTATAGCTTGCAGATAAGGAAGTATAACCAGTGGAAAGGTATTTTCATTTGATTTATTTTACCATCGTTTATCCTGCTTTTACCACGCAAAGTTGTATGTGTCTTGTGCGCGGCCTGCGGGGGTGAACCGGCTTTTTATAGCATTGACAATGCCTGGGTAATAGAATTATTCCAATAAAACCCATCTATTTTTTTAATGTGACTTTTCTGATACGGCCTGACAGATCGAAATTCCCTTTCCCATTGCCGAGATCCGCAACAATTAAATTGCCCTGTGCGTCGAAACA
>JBDUAY010000625.1:0-2845 GCA_040004415.1 Bacteroidota bacterium
GTCCTGTACTATACACATTGCCGCTGGCATCGGCTGTAACAGCAGTGGCGAGGTTAACATCAATTGAAAAACCACCCATTCGTTTTGCCCATGCAAAATTTTGGGAATACGCATCGTTACAGTATCCGGCAATAAAAAAAAGCGTAAATGCAATCAACCTTATTTTGCTTTGTGTATATTTTTTTTTCATGATCACTTTTTTTATAAAGAATAACCAAATGTAAACGACCGCGGAATGTTGCCTTTCACCCGAAACAGTGATTCAGCGCGGATCCTGTAAGAATCACCCGAAACTGGTATTTTAAAAGGATTTGTTGCTTTTTTGATAGAGAATAACAACCTTTATATCCATTCAATTTCCCCAACATGATAGCTGACTGTAGTTTTAGCCGGATATATATAGCCTGTTTATGTGTCGTATTGGTTCATATAACAGCTTCCGGGCAAAACAATATCATTGACAGTTTACACAAAATGGCTGCTTCTTCACCAAACGACTCCCTTAGATCGCTTGTATTAATAGACCTGGCTTCTAATTACAATGGATATGATACGGCGAAATGTGTGCAAACGCTGCAGCAGGCATTGCTGATTATTAAAGATCAAAAAAATTGGGATTATAACCGGGGGTATTATTACGAAACTAAATCAGATATGGTATTCTCCCTGGGCGAATTTGCGCAATCTTTGGTGCTGGCAGATTCCGCCATTCTATTTTATCAAAGATGCACGCAAAGCCACGACAGGTTGACAAAAAAAAATGCAGGGTTCCGGAAAGCAGTTGTTATTGCCGGCAAGGGATCTACTTATTTAACCATGGGGAATGATGCAGCTGCGATTCAATTTTTTTTTGAAGGCCTGCGCTTATACGAACTATCAGATCATCCTGATAAATTTAAAGAGATAGCCACCTGTTACAATAATATTGCCTCATTGTTTTACAGCCAGAAGCAATTCGAAAGGAGTATGGAATATGATGTTAAGGCAATTCCTTATCATCTCCTGTACGGTGATAAAGAGGCCATATCTTTTGCTTACATCTTTGCCGCTTCGGATTTTTCCATGCTGCAACAATTTGATTCTTCCAGGATTTATTTTCTGAAGGCAGAACCCTATGTAAAGGCACTGGACAAGCCTTCAGTAAACGTTGAATATTATGGAAAAACAGGTGGCTTGTACTGGACAGAAAAAAACTGGGTAAAAGCAATCGAATATTATATGGTTGCCTATACCAATGCCCACAAAGTAAATAAATGGTATGAACAAGCTGCATACCTCAGGGGGATAGCGGATTCGTATTATTGGTTGGGTAACCAGCAACAGGCGGAGGCTTACGCTTTAAAGGCTTTGGCGGTAAATGATCAAAATGATTTTACCCGTGAAAAAAGAGCCTTGTATAACTTATTCTCATTGATTTACTTTAAGAATAAAGATTATAAAAATGCTTACCTCTATACAAAAAAATACATTGGTGAAAATGCAACAATAGACGACAAAGAGCATAAAAAAACAGTGGCAGCACTAGACAAGAAATATCTTTCTGCGCAGAAAGAAAAAGAAATCATCCAGCTGCAGAAGGATAAAGAAATCCAATCTCTTTCTATCAGACAAAAATCCACCCTTAATTATTTTTTGCTGGCTACTGTTGCCGCTTTACTGGTAGTTGGTTTTTTGGCTTATGGAAATATCCGTAAACGTCAGCAACTGGCAAAACAACAGGGTGAATTGCAGCAGCAACGCATTCGTGAGCTGGAAAAAGATAAACAGCTGGTGGCGGTGGATGCTATGCTGAAAGGACAGGAAGGCGAAAGAAGCCGTTTGGCGAAAGATTTACATGACGGCCTGGGCGGTTTATTATCCGGCGTAAAATTTTCACTCATCAATATGAAAGACAATTTAATTATAACACCCGAAAACATGGTGGTCTTTGAACGATCGCTTGACATGATCGACACTTCCATAAAAGAACTTCGACGTGTGGCACACAATATGATGCCGGAGATGCTTACAAAATTTGGATTAAATGAAGCGCTGAAAGAATACTGCAACAGCATCAACACCACAAAACTGCTCACTGTAAAATACCAGTCATTGGGAATGGAAACAAGACTGGATAATTCAACAGAGATTATCATTTACCGCATCGTACAGGAGTTATTAAACAATACCATGAAACACGCAGGAGCAACGGAATCATTTGTACAGCTGATTCGGGATGGCAATCGTTTAAATATTGTTGTGGAAGATGATGGAAAAGGGTTTGATACAAAGCTGCCCGCATACAATGATGGAGCCGGTCTTGTTAATGTGCGCAGCCGCGTAGATTACCTGAAAGGCCGGCTGGATATTCATGCAGAACCGGGTAAAGGAACTTTGGTAAACATTGAATTTAATACCGCAATATGATCCGTGTATTTATTGTCGATGATCATCCTGTCATTATTGAAGGGATTCGTTCCTTATTGCAAAATGAAAAAGGCATTGAATGGGCAGGGCAGGCTATGACTGCTGCTTCCTGTCTTGGCTTCTTTGTAAATAATACGGCGGATATC
Organism: Bacteroidota bacterium; assembly: GCA_040004415.1. Classification (GTDB taxonomy): domain Bacteria; phylum Bacteroidota; class Bacteroidia; order Chitinophagales; family Chitinophagaceae; genus JACMLD01. The sequence goes on from JBDUAY010000625.1 coordinate 2,553, forward strand.
ATTTTAATGGACATTCGTATGCCTGGTATGGACGGTGTTGAATTATGCGCTGTCATGAAAGAAAAATATCCCGGTGTTTTCATACTTGGACTGAGTACATTTAACCAGGGTCTGTATATAAAAAAGATGATGGAAAATGGTGCATCCGGCTATATATTAAAAAATTCATCGAGAGACGAATTGCTGAATGCAATATTTACAATAACAGGCGGGGGCATTTACTTTAGCGGGGAAGCAGGCGAAGCGTTGAAAGAACATCAAAAATCCCTGGCGCATCAGTTGCCGCAATTATC
>JBDUAY010000626.1:0-2842 GCA_040004415.1 Bacteroidota bacterium
TCAACCTTATCATAATTGTACAGCTTAATGGCTTTCAGGTAAGCCCTGATCTTATGGTTGGTCCTCTGATCACTGTTCAAAGAAGATGTTTGTACAATGGCATCTTCATTAATAAACAACATCACAGCAAGATCGACCGCCTTGTTTCGTTCGTTGTAGTCAGCGCTTTTATCGCACAGCACTTTAAGGTATTCATTTAATTTTTTTGTTTTATCAAGTGCTTTTTTTTCAAACGCCTCTTTGGAAACATTGGAGGCGATGTCTTCAAATTTTACAGACTGGCCGGCAGGTGTTCTGGCAGCAGCTGTTCCCTTGACAGGCGTGTCTTGTTTTTGCGCGGAAACAATTGCTTTCTGCTGTGTATCCTTTGGCGTGGGTTTAACCGGCGCATCCTTTGCCACAGACTGAACAGGGGTATCCTTTTCTACGGGTTTAACCTGTACAGCAGCCATGTCTCTGGCCGTTTCGGCTTTTGCAATGTCTGCCAGGCGCTTATTTTCATTTTTCTCCGCTTCGTCCTGCATTGTCCACAAAATATCTGTAGCAGTAATAATAGGACTTACAACATTGTGCCGCCCATCATGATAAACTACCACGCCAATACGTTTTATATCCAGGTCGTACTTGTTGCCGTTATCATTGATGGCAAATGCTTTTTTGGATTCCTTCAGCACCGTACCAGCAATGATTTTTCCATCAGTGGTATAAATTTTATCTGTAGCACCGCCTGCAGCAGGAGAACCCATAAATTTTTTTATGCTGAACTGACTGGCTTTATTGGTGAAGTCCATCCTGTAGGGAACCAGGTAATTTCCATTGCTACTGAATATAAGAAATACATCTTTCACAGGCACCTGTGATGCGGTGCCTTTGGCATTGATATACCTGATAACATCTGCATTTATATCTGTTACTTTTCCAGACTGCGTACCGATGCCCATGTAAATCTTGTCCTGTGAAAAAGCATGCACAAAACAACCCAGTGCAACAATCAATGTAAGAATAGAACTAACAATTCGCATAAATGATTTGGGTTATTTGAATTTTTTTTTATTGAGATTCTTTAAACGCGATCTGGTTTTCTGTCTTATAGAAAACCTGAATCTATAATTACAGTGTCCATAAATTTGCTGCTTTGCACCTCCTTTATAACTTTCTTTAAATTATTATCACGGTTAATTTTTAAAATCATTTTTGTTACACCCACCTGTACCGTATCATTCTCAAACAATCTTGTTTTCTGGCTAATCCTTGTTTCACTGCCATTTATATAAGTACCGTTCTTGCTGGCCTTTCCCAAATTAGACAGTTCGTTATCACTTATATAAAATTCATAGTCGCCAGTTGCGCCTGCTTCAATCATAGCATGGATCCGGCTCATGTATACATCATCGTCTACCAAAATAAAAGCAGGTAAGCCCGGTTGCTTTTTTCTTCCCAAATAATTTTTCCCCCTGAAAAGAGAAAATGTAATGGCCGTTTGGTTTTCCGTATGTCTTACCAGCCATCCCAGTGGTTCTGCAGCACCTGCATTGTCCAGGCTGGATTTTGATTTAGACCCGATAATAACAGGCGTTGTAAAATAGTTTGTAACAGGTTCAAACACCGGTGCGTTTACCTGGCCGCTTTTCCCTGAATGTTCTTCCGGTTTGGAAACAACAGGGGCAACGCTTAAGACCGGCTCAGGCACTTTTTCAATCTCTTTCCACAACATCACCTCGTTTTTTACCAGTTGGGCCTTATCGAGGTTTTTTTGGTGCATTTTTTTTAAAAACTCACTACCCAAACCGTCAGACACTGCTTCTAATGTCTTTAATTTTTCGGCAACAGCTGCCTGCACCTCTGCAATAGAAGCAGCGGCATCAAGTGCCAGGTAATTGATAATTTCATGTCGCTCCATGGGCATGTTTGTTAAAGGGCAAATTTAAATATTCAACGTTTCAAGAAATCTGTTTACAAGTGTATTTCTCAAACCAGCCGTTATACCGCCGGGCGAATACAGTAAATAATCACTTTCTGCTGTCAACGTTTTTATTGCATCCGCTTTGGCAGAATCCATTGCAGCAAATCTATCCAGTAACACTTCATACGGCTCACCGGTTTCCATTTTTGTTCTATCAGCCATGTATTGTTTCATCATATATTTAAAAGAATGCATAAAATCAGCATCTCTTTCCGACCCCAAAGACGCTTTCGCCATTGCGACATAATCCGGAACTATCGCAGGTGGCTTTTTGACGGCCGCCTCAAGGACTTCTTTTTTCTGTGTGGCAATAGCATCCTTTTTCTTTTTCCAGGCAAGCAATGCAAATCCAATTCCCAGGGCAACCATTATTGCCGCTACCAGGTACCGGCCTGCCCCGCTTTTGTTTGTGGGCGATCCGGGTTTTACCACAGCACCTTTTACTATTTCACTTCCTTTCTGAACAGTTAATTCAATAGATTGACTACAGATCTTTTCATAGCTTTTTTTCTCCGGATTAAAAGCCATTATACATATGGGATCGATCGTATATTTTCCTGGCTGTTTTGCCACCAGTGTCATTGTGAAAACTTTCGTGGTATGAAAATCATCATCCAATGAATCCAGTATTTTTTGCGAGCCATCAAAAATGTCAAACGAATCCGGCCAATGAACGATGGGCAACGATACATCAGACAGGTTACCGGTACCCGATAATTCTATGACGATGCGGTTGTTTTCATTTGCGCCAAATACAATTTTCTCCGGTTTTACAATCATCGAAAATTTACCAACCGCACCAGAAAAAACGCCGCCGTTCTTCATTACCGGAAGCGCCATCACTGGAATTACTTCGGCCCCACTGCTCACCACGCCTTC
>JBDUAY010000627.1:0-2842 GCA_040004415.1 Bacteroidota bacterium
TTAAAAAGCAGGTGCAGCTGATAGATGATATTTATGTACAAAAAAAATTGCCTCATTTGTCAATTATTATAAATGATATTAAAGCGCAGGGCAGCTATGGATACGGCGGTTATGGTTATGGCTATGGCTATGGTTATGGGTATGGATTGGGTAATACAGACGAAAGCGGCTATTTCAGCAGCGGAAAAAGCAAACCTAGTTTCTGGAAGAGGCTGTTTAAATAATTCAATCTAAAATAAGTGTATAAATGGCGGACAATGATCAATTGATAATTGAAGCGGGGCGAACCGAAAAGCATTATTGGAAAGATTTATGGCGATACCGCGAACTGTTTTATATACTCAGCTGGCGCGATATTAAAGTACGGTATAAGCAGACTGTGGTAGGAGCTTTGTGGAGCGTGGCCCGTCCGCTGGTTACCATGGTAATATTTACACTCGTTTTCAGTAAACTGGCCAATATGGGCACTGATTCAGGCTCATCGCCTTACGCTATTATGGTATTTGCGGCCCTGCTTCCCTGGCAATTTTTTTCTAATGCGCTTACAGAAGCCAGCAACAGCCTGCTGAGCAACACAAACCTTATCTCCAAAGTTTATTTTCCGCGTTTGATTATACCTACTGCATCCGTTATTACCAGTCTGATTGATTTTCTGATCTCATTGCTATTGATGGCCGTCATGATGATGTTTTACCGGTTTGTACCGGACTGGCATATTGTATTTATGCCCTTTTTTCTGTTACTGGCCTTTTTATGCAGTATGGGCATTGGCCTATGGCTTACTGCGCTAAACGTAAAATACCGCGATTTCCGGTATATAGTTCCTTTCATCGTGCAATTTGGGTTATACATTTCACCGGTGGGTTTCAGCAGTGCGCGTGTACCGGAAAAATACCGGATCCTGTACAATTTTAACCCGATGGTGGGTATCATTGATGGTTTTCGCTGGTGCATCCTGGGCAGAAATAATCCATTTCCGCAACAAAGTCTTTTAATCAGTATTGCGATTACATTTTTCTTTTTGTGGCTGGGTATTTACCAGTTCAGGAAAATGGAAAAAACCTTTGCTGACCTTATTTAATAAAAAACATGGGCAACAATAATATTATTACGGTAGAAAATGTAGGGAAGCGTTACCTGATTGGGCACCAGGCAGAACGCTACACGGCTTTGCGTGATGTTGTTACCAATAATGCAAAGGGAATACTGCGCAAAACAAAACAATTGTTCACCGGCAATTTTAATGCAGCAGGTGATAACATAGAAGAGTTCTGGGCATTGAAAGATGTAAGTTTTAATATAGAAGCCGGCGACAGGGTAGGTATTATCGGCCGCAATGGGGCAGGTAAAAGCACCCTGCTGAAAGTGCTGAGCCGTATTACTGAACCTACGAAGGGAAAAATTACCATCAATGGCCGTGTAGCATCTTTGCTGGAAGTAGGTACTGGTTTCCACCCTGAATTAAGCGGGCGTGAAAACGTGTAATTAAATGGCGCCATACTGGGCATGAGCAGGGCGGAGATAAAAAAGAAATTTGATGAAATTGTGGCATTCGCAGAAGTAGAAAAATTCCTGGATACCCCGGTAAAACGCTATAGCAGTGGTATGTATGTGCGTTTAGCTTTTGCAGTTGCTGCTCACCTTGAACCAGAAATATTAATAGTAGATGAAGTGTTGGCCGTGGGTGATGCACAATTTCAAAAAAAATGCCTGGGTAAAATGCAGGATGTAAGTACCAATGAAGGACGCACCGTTTTATTTGTAAGCCATAACATGACAGCCATCCAAACGCTTTGCAATAAAGGTGTTTTATTAAAAAAAGGAAGTGTAGAAATTAAAGGGCGTATTGGTGACGTAACTGATCACTATCTTGAAAATCATGTTGATCTTTTGACAAAATTTGAATGCAGTACGCCCGAAGAAGCGCCAGGCAATGAATACGTGCGGATAAAAAGAGCGGAAATTAAGACTATTTCAGATGATGGTACAGGGATAACAATTGAAACTCCATTTAATATAGAATTTGAATTCTGGAATTTACAGGAATATAGTTTGAATTTAAGTATTGTTTTATGGAATATGAAAGGTGACTGCATTTTTAACGTTGGTTCCCCTGCTACGGAAGGCAAGAAAGGTATTTATCATGGTTGTTGCCATATACCTGCTAACCTGTTAAATGATGATAAGTATTTTGTGCAAATTTACTTTATTAAAGATGGTTCCGTATCAGTGTATGATCAAAACGAAATTCTAAGTTTTGAGGTATTTGATTTACCCCGGGAGGGTAATTGGTTTGGAAAATGGATTGGCGCTGTAAGGCCCAGGCTTGAATTTACACTGGACAGAGTTTAAAAGATTAACATGCTGCTAAAGTTAAAAAAAACAATAAAACCCCTGGTAGAACCTTTCTTGCAACTGTTATACACAAAGGAATGCCCAGTTTGCGAAAAAAAAGTAAAAGGGTTTACACCTTTGCCAGATTATTATTTTATAGAATCAAAAAAGCACGGTTATCCTTATTCTCCAGATGAAGCAGAAACATTGAATTATAAAGAATATGCCTGTGCTAATTGCGGTGCATCTGACAGGGAACGCCTATACGCATTATTTATAAACAAATACCTTGATCAAACAAAAAAATGCCGGCTTCTGGATATTGCACCAGCACGACCGCTGAGGTCTTTTTTAAAGCGGAAAATAAGCATAATATACCGTTGTGCGGATCTCATGGACAAAGATGTGGATGATACCGGTGTTGATATTATGAACATGGCTTACCCTGATAATTCATTTGATTTGTTTATTTGCTCACACGTACTGGAACATGTAACAGATGACCGTA
>JBDUAY010000628.1:0-2831 GCA_040004415.1 Bacteroidota bacterium
ATTATTTACTATGAGGAAATTTTTAGGGATTGCTGTTTGTTTGTCGATGACTTTTGGTGTGAACGCACAACTGACAACAGGGTCAGTCGCATCTTCCAACTCACCAGGAGGAACAACTTATTTTTACCAATATAAACCACCACATTACAATAATACCGATCTGTTTCCGCTGATTATTTCCCTTCATGGCGTTGGACAGGCTGGAAATGCAAATGGATCTGAATTGGGTAATGTATTGGGTGATGGTATTCCTTTTTTGCTCAGTCAGGGCAAGCAATTGGAATTTACCTGGGAGAATAAAACGGAAGGATTTGTTTTCCTGGCGCCGCAGACGGATCGTGGTCCTGTAAACGACTGGCCGACCTATTATGTAGATGAAATGATTGCTTATGGAATTGCTAACCTGAGGGTTGATCCTTCCAGGGTATTTTTAACTGGTTTTAGTGCCGGCGGCGGCGGTGTTTGGAAATACGCGACATCTTCTACAACAGCTGCTTCCAAGCTGGCTGGTATATCGCCGGCCTCCTCCTCCGATTTAGGCACTACTTATTGCAATATTGCGTCTTCAAAAGTAGCTGTATGGACTTTTCACGGAGGTAGCGATGGCGTGATACCCAGCCCAACTGATCATTATAAAGCAGTTGCCGTAAACGGATGTTCACCGCTAATACCCGCCGTGGATACTATTATTGCGAATGAAAGTCATAATATTTATAACAGCGTCGATTATGATTTAACAAACACGAGTCACTACCCCAATGTTTTTCAATGGATGCTGAAAGTAAACAGGAACATTGATGTTGATAATGATGCAATACCGGTACCGGTTGTCACTGGTGCCCTTTCTTATACGTACGCAGAACCTTTAAAAACAAAGGATTTTCCATTTTTGGATGGCTCCAAGTCTACAGATGCTGACGATATCATCATGGATTATTTGTGGTACCAGACGGGTGGGCCGACCGTTAATCTGCCTACCAGTATCCGGCCCCAAACTATTGTTGCTGATCCATCCAATAACATTGGTATGGCCCCTGGTAATTATACTTTTCTTTTTAGGGTGAAAGATTATCTTACTTCCAAAGTTAATAATAAAGGAGACCATACCCAGTTTGCCTCAGTTAATGTTAACGTAACGATGGCAAATGGTCATGCCGCCCCTGCAACAGATGCCGGGGGATCTGTTATCTATGATGTAAACAGGACATCACAAGGTTTTATTGGTCGTGCCCAGGCGTACGGTTGTCCGGGTAATGTTGGCTGTTTTACCGGTTATAACTGGGTTCAGCTCCCACGCAATGCTGACCCCAACCTGGATGGGGGCCAACCCGTTTCTTTGTATGCATTCGGTAGTTCCACCACCCTTTATTCTGCCGGAGCCGGCGAGGTAAACATTGCGAATGTTACACAAGCGGGTACTTACCGTTTCCAATATTCGGCAACCAACCAGTTTGGAGAAACAGGTTCTGATATCCTCACTATCACAAAACTTACTGCTCTTTTGCCAGTAAACTATGCGTATTTTAATGGCGAAAACGACGGCAACAAAAATGTACTGAGCTGGGCTACTACCAGTGAGGTAAACAGTGCACGTTTCGATGTTCAGCGCAGTACAGACGGCGTAAACTTTACAGCTATTGGTTCTGTTACGGCCAAAGGTGGCTCCACCACAACCACCTATACTTTTGATGATAATAATGCAGCGCCCGGCTTAACTTATTACCGTCTTTCACAGGTTGATAAAGATGGCAAAAGCGCGCTTTCAAAAACGATTTCTGTAACCAGCAGAAAAACCGGCTTGTATATAGAGAAATATCCTAACCCGGTTCACGACAATCTAACTGTAACTATCCAGGGAATTGCCAATGGTACCATGCACGTAATTATTGCTGATATGCAGGGCAAAGCAATTATACAAGAGCAATGGCAGAAAGATCAGACCCTGCTTAGAAAAGTTGTTAATGTAGGGGCCTTACAAAATGGCGTTTACCAAATGATAGTAACTGTTGGCGGCGACAAACAGGTTAGTAGTTTCGTAAAATATTAATATAGTACGCCATAATATTCTAAAAAAAAATGAAGAGCCCGGCTCTTCATTTTTTCAATATCCCATCCAAGATCAAAGTGCTTCTCCTGAGTTATCCATTAAGATTCCGTGGCTTATACCAATCATGGAAAGTATATTCCGCGTCGTTTCACGAATTGCTTTTTTGTGCGATCATTTCAATACTTTACTATGAAGAAATTTTTAGTGGGCGTTGCGTGCCTTGTAACGGCATTTGGTTTACAGGCACAACTCGCACCAAATTCTGTGCTTACTGCAACCAATGGAGTTACTTATTTCTATCAATATACACCACCTCATTATAATGATAATAACACAGATTTATTTCCTTTAATAATTTCCCTGCACGGTGTTGGACAGTCTGGCCCTACCACCGGGGAGGGAATAGACAATGTGATTACTGATGGAATTCCTCTTTTAGTAAAAGAAGGAAACCAACTTGAATTTACATGGCAGGGCAAAACAGAAGGTTTTGTTATGCTGGTTCCGCAAACAGATGCCGGTAATGTGCTTGACTGGCCTACTCATTATGTAGATGAAATGATTGACTATGGAATTAATCATTTAAGGGCAGATCCAAACAGAATATTTTTAACCGGGTTTAGCACTGGGGGCGGTGGCGTTTGGAAATATGCTACTTCATCTGCAGCCGCCGCATCTAAATTAGCCGGTATTGTTCCTGCGGCAACTGCTTCAACACCTGGTCCTATTCCGCAATCCGGTTATTGCAATATTGCCGCATCAAAGGTTGCAGTATGGGGTTTTC
>JBDUAY010000629.1:0-2829 GCA_040004415.1 Bacteroidota bacterium
GATGGATTTAATAATTCATCCACTGCCTGGATCATACTCATACCTTTAAAATGGGAAATATCCTGCGGAGCGGCGCCAAACATGGTTCTTTTAAGAAGATGAACCACAGCTTCTGTATCCCAGGGACCGCTATATGTTGCGAGGCCAGACATTGTTCTTGCGATGTGATGAACAGCATCCGGCTGACGCTGCAAAATTTTTCTTTTTGCAGTCAGAAAAGCTCGTCTATCCATAAAGGGACGATTTTGGTTTTTCTAGATGATAATTAGATTTATGAACCCGAAGGTTAATGCGATTTTAACAAACTTCAGGCCATTCAATTAGTGTACAATGAGATAACGTAGGGTTACTTCTCCACAGTATAATTACGAGGAAGAATTTTGGTGAGGTGAAGAAAGGCTTATGCTGGGTGGTACGGGGCTAGTAGGATGGAAAAGAGTGGGTTGCAAATGATAAAAGACATGGGTAGCTTAATTTATGCGTTCTGATAAACTTTGCTGCAGGAAATATCTTTCTGGTAAAAAACGATCTTACATGGAAAGCCATCCTGGCAAAACCCACCTGTCACCAGCTTCTTATTACCAGCTTTTTCAATCTAATAACCGCTCACCCGCCAGCACCCTAATTAATGTTCTCGATAATGCCCGCAATGCCTTGCCCACCGCCCACACAGGCTGAAACGATGCCATATTTTTTGCTGAGGCGTTTCATATCGTGCGTAACCTGGATAGTTAGTTTGCTGCCGGTACAACCCAGCGGATGCCCCAATGCAATAGCCCCGCCATTTATATTTACGATGGATGGATCGATATTCAACTGACGTATTACAGCCAGCGACTGCGAAGCAAAAGCTTCGTTCAATTCAATTAAATCTATTTGAGCAAGCGTCATGTCTGCCTGCTTCAATGCTTTTGGTATCGCTTCTACCGGCCCAATACCCATGATACGCGGATGCACACCCGCAGATGCACAAGCCACCAAACGGGCAATAGGTTTCAAGCCTAATTCATTAATCATTTTCTCGCCCATTACAATTACAAAAGCAGCACCATCGCTGGTTTGAGAAGAATTGCCTGCTGTAACACAACCACCCGCCGCAAATGCCGGTTTTAGTTTTGCCAATGCCTCCATTGATGTGTCAGCCCTTGGTCCTTCATCCGTATCCAGCACACTTTTCCTGGTTTGCTTTTTCCCTTTTGCATCCAGGTATATTTCTTCTACCGTTATTGGAAGGATACCAGGTTTGAAATAACCATTCTTAATAGCCTTGATAGCTTTCTGGTGAGAGTTGTAAGAAAACTGGTCCTGATCCTCACGACTCACTTTAAATTCCTTTGCAACATTTTCGGCTGTCAAACCCATATTCAAATAATAGTCGGGGTCATCTTTTGCAATGGAATATGCAGGCACCGTTTTCCAACCGGCTGTTGGCACCATGCTCATACTTTCTGTACCGCCGGCAATAATACATTCTGCCTGGCCGCTGCGTATTTTAGCTGTGGCAATCGCGATTGTTTCCAATCCGGAGGCGCAATAACGGTTCACCGTCATGCCCGGTGCATGAATACCTACTGCCCTTGCGGCAATTATTCTTCCTACCTGTAAGCCTTGCTCCGCCTCAGGTACAGCGTTCCCTACAATTACATCGTCAACCCTTTTCACATCCAGCTGTGGCACAGAAGCCAGCAATCCCTGTATCACTTCAATGGCCAAATCATCTGGCCGCGTAAACCTGAAACCACCTCTTTTTGATTTACCAACGGCTGTTCTGAACCCTGCTACGATATATGCTTCCTGCATAACAAATATTTTATTTGATAACAATCGATCCAGTAAGTTGTTTATGCAACTTTCTGTACCAAATGTACTATTTATTCGGATGTATAAAAACTTTTTGCCGGTAAGTCCGTTCGGTGTTCTTTTGACAAAATTTAGGATGAAAAAACTATTATTTACAGCAATTACTTCTTGTTGCGCAATAGTGGCGTTTTCACAAGCCGATACAACCCTTACCCAGCGTCTCCGTAATTTTATGGAAGCGAACAGCAAAACAGATCTTGAACAGGTGCTGGACTATACCTATCCTAAAATATTTACACTTATACCGAGGGCGCAGATGCTGGAAGCATTAAAAAAGACTTTCGACAATGAACAGGTAACCCTCCGGTTTGAATCCCTGAAGACAGATTCCGTTTACCCCATTTTTAAAATGCAGGAAGGCAGCTATGCAAAAATTCGTTATTCAATGAAAATGATCATGCGCTTCAAAAGCAAAGAAACAGATCCGGGACTGAAAAAGATAGACAACGAATTCATGCTTTCCGCTATGCAGATGCAATATGGAAAAGATAAAGTTACGATGGACAGTACGGGTAATGTTATCATGCCCGAAATTGCGCTGATGGTTGCTGTAAAGGACAAGTACGCCAGGGAATGGTGCTTTATAAATTTGAAAGAGGATGATCCAGTTAACAGCCAATTATTTTCGAGGGTAATCATTGATAAATTAGCTACTTATAAATAACCAGTTTAGTTCTCAGCATGTATACAATTTTACGAAGCTTTCTCTTTTTGTTCTCACCCGAATGGGTACACTATTTTTCGATGACTTGCCTTAAGTGGTTGTGTCGTGCAGCGTTTATAAAAAAAATCCTAACCCGCCGTTTTAGTATAGAAGACAAAAAACTTAATAAAGAATTATTTGGGTTGAGTTTTAAAAATGCGGTTGGATTAGCAGCGGGTTTCGACAAAAATGCATTGTATTTAAACGAACTGGAAACGCTGGGTTTTGGGTTTGTTGAAATAGGCACCGTTACGCCAAAACCACAG
>JBDUAY010000630.1:0-2826 GCA_040004415.1 Bacteroidota bacterium
TTGCCACTGGTTGTTTGGATACACGGCGGCGCGTGGATGCTGAATGACAAGTACTCCGATATGGGTTACATGAAAAATACCGTGAAAAGTTTTTTGGACAGCGGTTATGCACTCGCGTCTATCGACTACCGGTATAGCACAACCGCCCCTTTTCCGGCACAGATACAGGATTGCAACCAGGCCGTACAATTTCTATATGATCACGCAGGCAAATACAGACTTGATAAAAATAAATTCGCGTTGATTGGATTTTCTGCCGGTGGTCACCTCGCCTCTTTGCTTGGTTTATCCTCCAATAATAATATAACGGCTTTTTATCCCGCAGGAAAAAAACCATCTTTTAAAATAAGCACCGTACTTGACTTTTATGGACCGTCAGATTTTAATATACTTGCTGGCTTTCCTGATACCAGTGTGAACAATGAACGTAACCCGGTATCTATCCTGCTCGGCGCACTTCCACTTAAAAGGCCCGACCTTGCCAAAATTGCAAGCCCGGTAACCTATGTTGATAAAAATGATCCCCCTTTTTTAATTGTGCAGGGTGAAAAAGACGAGTCAGTTCCGTATACGCAATCGGTAATGCTGCAGTCATGGCTGAACATTGCGGGCGTAAAAAATGAATTAATTATCGTTCCCGGTGCACCGCATTACGGAATTATGTTTGACGCTGAAAATATTCGTGCGCGGGTTTTTTATTTTTTAAGAACTTATCTGAGATAATTTTTCGCACTTGTGCATTTCTGTTATGTAATATTATCCGCTTGTTCTAACAGCTAACAGCATATAGCTAACAGCTTTTTTTTCCTATGTTTGCAAAAATTTTTACGAATGGAATTACAAACACTCATATCAGAAGCCTGGAGCAACCGCGAATTATTAAAAGAAAATAAATACAGTGAAGCAGTAAGGGCGGTTATTGAAGAAGTGGACAGAGGTCGCTTGCGTACCGCTGAACCTTCTTCAGATGCAGGTCCCGGCTGGAAGGTAAATGAATGGGTAAAACAAGCCATCCTGATGTATTTTGGCATACAGCAAATGCAGACATGGACAATGGAACCGTTTGAGTTTTACGATAAAATGCTGCTGAAAAAAAACTATAAAGAACTGGGCGTACGTGCTGTGCCGCATGCGGTGGCACGCTACGGTGCTTATATTGCAAAGAATGTTGTATTGATGCCGAGCTATGTAAACATTGGTGCTTATGTAGATGAAGGCAGCATGGTAGACACATGGGCCACGGTTGGTAGTTGTGCGCAAATTGGCAAGGGTGTTCACCTGAGCGGCGGGGTAGGTATTGGTGGCGTTCTGGAACCGCTGCAGGCAAGTCCGGTAATTATTGAAGATGGATGTTTTATAGGCAGCCGTTGTATTGTGGTGGAAGGAGTGCTGGTTCAAAAAGAAGCGGTATTGGGTGCCAATGTGGTACTCACCAAATCAACTAAAATTATTGATATAACAGGCAATGAGCCTGTTGAATATAAAGGGTATGTACCTGCAAGAAGTGTTGTTATTCCCGGAACGTACAACAAAAAATTTGCTGCGGGTGAATATGGTGTGCCCTGCGCATTGATTATTGGACAACGTAAACCAAGCACCGATCTAAAGACCAGTTTGAATGATGCGCTGCGCGATTTTAATGTAGCAGTCTGACAAGGAAAATAAATTATTAATGACCCTGGTGCAGAACGGCGTTCATACAGCACCAGGTTTTTTTACCTGGTGGAAAAGAAACAACATACTATTTCATTATCCGGTTTTATAATAACTTTCCTGGGTGCCGTGTTATTTTCTACCAAAGCCATTATTGTAAAAAAAGCATTTCATGAAACGCATATTGACGCGCTGTCATTATTAACTATCAGGATGATTTTTTCTTTACCTTTTTATGTCGGCATCGCCATTTTTGCGGGCAACAAAAAAGACAATATTCATTTTACAAAACAGCAATGGTTCTGGATAATTACACTTGGATTATTTGGTTATTACGTTAGTAGTTTTCTTGATATTGCAGGCCTGCAATATGTTTCTGCCGGGCTTGAAAGGCTGATCTTATTTCTTTATCCAACGTTTGCAGTATTGATCAATGCAATCGTTTTCAAACAAAAAATTAGTCGCATACAATTACTCGCGCTGGTATTAACTTACTCGGGTATTGCCATTGCATATATAGGCCAGTTGCACATGGAAACGGCCAGTCATGCTTTTTTTCTGGGCAGTTTTTTAATTTTTATATGCGCCATCACCTATGCCATTTATATTGTTGGAAGCGGAAAACTAATACCGCAGGTAGGTGTTACAAAATTTACGGCATACGCGATGCTGGCGTCAACGGGCGGCGTTTTTATTCATTACATAATCGCTGGTAATTATGCGCTACTACATTCTGGTACTGAATACTGGGGTTATGGCATTTTGCTGGCAATATTAGCTACTGTTATTCCATCATTTTTAATTTCATGGGGAATGAAGCAAATTGGTTCCAACAATGTGGCTATTGTATCAGGCATTGGGCCGGTATCTACCATCATTCAGGCGCATTTTATATTGGGCGAAAAGATATTTGCGGAACAGATTGCAGGCACTTTGCTGGTAATCGCCGGGGTATTGTTAATTGGCTGGAAAAGCCGGCCCATAACCGCGTAAAATTTATCTCCGCTTTTTCATTTGGCTTTGTCTGGTTTCTTTATATTTGCAGCCCTGAAGAAGTTACAAGTATAGTTTGGTTCGTGGATAATAAACTGAGAACTAAACGTATCGTTCAACTTTTATGCCCAGGTGGCGAAATTGGTAGACGCACTGTGTTCAGGTCGCAGCGTTCGCAAG
>JBDUAY010000631.1:0-2824 GCA_040004415.1 Bacteroidota bacterium
AAAAACCATCCGGCATTGTTGCTTCCGCTGTAGGAGCCAGCGCAGTAGATGCAGTAATGGCCCGTTCTTCCAGAGATGTGAGAGGATCCAGCGGGCTTTCAAATACCGGGACTGTTATTTCTTACGACTGATCATTTCAATAGATGGTATTTTTCTTACAAATTTTTACTAATGCCGGCATGTGACCTCGTGCTGAAAGTAATTATCGAATCAAATACATGAACGAAACAGAAAAACATCCGGCTGAAAAATTACAATATGGAAAAATAATTTCTGTTCGTGGCAGTGTGGTAGATGTACATTTCGAAAATAATTTACCGCCTGTTTATACTTTATTGCACTCGGGTAAAAATAAAGAAATATCTATTGAAGTATTGGCACAGCTTGATAATAATAGTGTGCGTGGTATTTCATTAAATCCTACACAGGGCCTGGCTCGTGGCATGGCGGTTGAAACAAATGGAACCGAGCTTACCGTTCCGGTAGGTAAAGGAATTTTGGGGCGCATGTTTGATGTATTTGGCAATACCATTGACCATCTTGCGCCGTTGAAAAATATGCGGCAACGCAATGTGCATCAGTCGCCGCCCTCATTGGCAAGCCGCTCTACAAAGTCTGAAGTATTTGTAACGGGTATTAAAGCCATTGATGTTTTAATACCATTGGAACGTGGCGGCAAAGCCGGCTTGTTTGGTGGTGCAGGTGTTGGCAAAACAGTTTTGCTTACGGAGATGATCCATAACATGGTCGGCCATAATAAAGGTGTGAGTATGTTTTGCGGAATAGGTGAACGTTGCCGGGAAGGAAACGAATTGTACAACGCCATGAAAGATGCCAATCTTTTGAAAGATATGGTAATGGTTTTTGGGCAAATGAATGAACCTCCAGGCGCCCGTTTTCGTGTAGGACATGCAGCGCTTACAATGGCGGAATATTTTCGGGATGAAGAACACCGTGATGTGCTGTTGCTAATCGATAATATTTTCCGTTTTATACAAGCGGGCATGGAAGTCTCTGGCCTGATGGGAAATATGCCTTCACGCCTGGGTTACCAGCCAACAATGGGAACGGAGTTGTCGGAACTGGAAGAACGCATCGCCTATACAAATACGGGTGCTATCACATCTATACAAGCGGTGTATGTTCCTGCGGATGATCTGACGGATCCTGCTGCAGTGCATACCTTTTCGCATTTGTCTGCATCAATCGCCTTATCAAGGAAAAAAGCGAGTGAAGGTTTGTATCCTTCTATTGATCTGTTGCAATCGAATTCTAAAATGGCAACGCCTGGAATCATCGGCGAAAGACATTATAATCTTGCACAAAAATTACGACAGACACTGGCGCAGTACGAAGAATTAAAAGATATTATTTCAATGCTGGGCATGGAACAGTTATCAGTACAGGATCGCAATATAGTAAACCGGGCAAGACGCATTGAAAGGTTTCTCACACAACCTTTTTTTGCTACCGAACAATTCAGCGGCATCAAAGGAAAGCAGGTGAGCCTGGAAGACGCTTTGAATGGATGTGAACGGATATTGGCAGATGAATTTAAAGATTATCCTGAAAGTGCTTTTTATATGATCGGCTCAATAGATGAAATAAAGAAAAAGGAGAAAGTCTGAATCACGGATTTTAAGGATTAAAGGATTTCACAGAGTAGCATTTTTTAAATCCATGTAATCTGTGCAATCCCTTAAATCAGTGACTCAGACAAAAAAAATAATCAATGCATCTTAAAATTTTACTTCCGTTCAAAGTATTTGCTGACATCAATAATGTTAGCAATATCGTGATGGAAACAAGTAATGGTTCTTATGGTTTGCTGCCGCAACGGCTGGATTGTGTGGCGGCATTGGTGCCGGGAATTTTTATGTATGAAGTAAATGGTGCTCCAAAATATTTAGCCGTTGATGCAGGTGTCATGGTGAAGGCTGGTGGTGAAGTGTTGGTATCTGTCCGCAATGCCGTTGGAGGTGTTGATCTCGGTAAATTAAGTGAGTTGGTGAAGAAGGAGTTTACGCAGCAGAAAGAAATAGAAACCAATACACTTTCTGTAACAGCAAAACTTGCAAGCGGTTTCATTTATGCGTTTGATAAATTTCGCAACACCTGATTATGGAACCTGCTAACAATAAAGACGAAGCTTTTTTTAGCCAGCGGATTGCTGAAAAAGAAAAGCAAAAGCTAAAAGCTTTGCGTAATAAAAATAATGGCGTTTGGATGGGATTAGGAATGATGGGAATGGTGGGTTGGTCAGTAGTTGTGCCCACTTTGTTGGGTGCCGCTTTTGGTTTTTGGCTCGATAAAAAACACCCGGCATCGTTCTCCTGGACTTTGAGTTTTTTAATGATAGGATTATTTACCGGCAGCATTATCGCCTGGTATTGGGTAGCAAAAGAAGATAAAGAAATGCATAACGATAAAGATAACAATGATGAATGATAGCTTAATAATGATACTAGCCTTTGTTGCAGGAATTGCATTAGGAATTATATTCTTCGGCGGCCTCTGGTTTACGGTAAAAAAAATAGTTACTGCTAAAATACCGGCGCTGTGGATGTTAGGCAGTTTTATTTTTCGTGTGGGTATTGTATTGTCTGGATTTTATTTTATCAGCTCCGGAAGCTGGCAACGCCTTGTTATTAGTTTGATTGGTTTTACAGCGGCAAGATTTTTCGTAATTCATTTTACCAGGACCATTGATGCAAAACAATTGCTGTTAAAAAAGGAGGTGATGCATGAAGCTTAGCCCCGACGAAACGATCTATTGGCAACATGGTTTTATTACCATCAATCTTACCATTGTAACTACGTGGGC
>JBDUAY010000216.1:0-9456 GCA_040004415.1 Bacteroidota bacterium
TGGAATTGGTATACATGGCACCTGGCAGAATGATGAGATGGCAGTTGACTTTTATCAGCAATGGACCAATGGCTGTATATCCCTTAAAAATGATGAAGTTGAGGAGCTGTATAAGATAATACCTGTAGGCACACCGGTTACCATTCAACGCTAAATTGTTTTCAATCAACTTATACTAAATATTAAATGCAGCCTTGTGGCATAATGCCCAAACGTTGATTATCTTTAAGAAGTTCCGGTTAAGCGCAGGAACTTTTTTTATGCTGTATTCTTTCGCTAAAATTGTAATGACTTCGGGCCTGCGTTTTTTCTACCGGCATATTCATGTAACCGGTTTTGAAAATATTCCTTCAACAGGCCCCGTTATTATTATTGCAAATCACAATTCTTCATTAATGGATGCTGCTTTACTGGGTATCCTGCTAAAAAGAAAGGCATATTTTTTTGCCAGGGGGGATGTATTTGTGAACAAGCCCGTTCAGAAAATATTATGGTGGTTACATATGATGCCGGTGCATAGTTACCAGGGTGGAAGAAATACATTACAGGTTAACAATCTTAGTTTTTCCAGCGGGCAACAAATACTTTCCAAAGGAGGAATCATCGTTTTTTTTCCTGAAAGCTATAGCCATACTGAACATCACCTCATGCCTTTTCGAAAAGGGGTTTTCAGGCTTGCATTTGATACGGCTTCCGCTAATAATTTTTCCTTTGATATACCCATTGTTCCCATCGGTCTGAATTATGATCATCCGGTAAACAGCAGAACAAGTGTGCAGGTACATGCGGACAAACCGTTGTTGATTTCGTCGTATAAAATGGAGTATAATAATAACGCCGCCGCCGCATTGTTACATATTTGCAAAGATGCACACCGGGCCGTTTGTAAACTTGTATTAAATGTAATGGATAAAGAACGGCTGCAAACGGCAGAGCATTATATGATTGTTAACCGGAATGATAACCCGGATGCTGCTACTGGGTGGAAAATTAAATCGACCCAAAAATTAGCGCGCGAGCAAAATATTTGCACAACAATAAATAATACGGCAGCGATTCATTTTGAAAATAAAAAGCAAAAGGCAAACGCATATTTTGCGTTATTGGCTGATGCACGTTTAAAGGACAAAACAACGACAGGCTTTTTTTCTTTCCCTGCCTGGAGAAAAGTGATGCTTTGGATTGGCTATCCATTTTATTTAATTGGCCTGGTGTTAAACGGATTACCTGTGCTCATCGCCCGGCAGATTGCTGATAAAAAAGTATATCGCAAAGATTTTTACAGCTGGATTTTTGTAGTCAGCTACTCTTTTGCTTATTTTTTCTGGATAATAATTTTGCTAATCATTTTTTCCTTATTTGGATGGAATTACGCTGTTGGTTTATTAGCCCTGATAATCTTTACCGGGCTGTTTGCATATATATACAACGACTGGTTAAAGGACAGCCGTCAGCAAAAGAAATGGCAAAAGCTTACGGATACACGAAAAACAAAACTAATTGCAATGAGAAAATCACTTCAGGAGATCGTATAGCTGAATACTATATTTTCCCTTTTTTGATTTCATCCACCACACCCGGATCGAGTAATGTCGAAGTATCGCCCAGGTTCTCTAACTGACCTTCTGCCACTTTGCGCAAAATACGCCGCATAATTTTACCGCTCCTGGTTTTAGGCAAGCCAGCTACAAATTGAATTTTATCCGGTTTTGCAATCGCGCCAATAATGCGGCTTACCGTTGCCGTTATATCTTTTCGGTTACCGTTTTCATCGCCATGCGAACCCTGGTAAATAACAAATGCATAAATGCCTTGTCCCTTTATATCGTGCGGATAGCCGACTACCGCGCTTTCTACCACACCGGCATGCATGTTAATAGCATTCTCTACTTCTGCAGTACCAATACGATGGCCGCTTACATTCAAAACATCATCCACGCGGCCTGTAATACGATAGTTGCCATTGTCGTCTTTTAATGCGCCATCCCCGGTGAAATATAAATTTTCATAAGTAGCAAAATAATTGGTGCGGCAACGTTCATGATCACCATATGTGGTTCTTAAAATACCGGGCCAGGGCGCTTTAATACACAGGTTGCCTTTATAGAAACCATCTTCACCCTTTTCAATAACTTCTTTACCATTTTCATCTACCAGTAATGGTTGAACGCCGGGCAATGGAAGTGTGGCCCAGGACGGTTTCGCGGGCGTTATCCCCGCCAGGTTTGAGATGAGCACACCACCTGTTTCTGTTTGCCACCAGGTATCTACAACAGGAGACTGTTTTTTGCCAATCTGTTCATCGTACCAATGCCAGGCTTCCTCATTGATAGGCTCACCAACAGTGCCCAATACTTTTAATGATGACAGCTTTTTATCTTTCAATGGATCCAAACCAAAACCCATTAAACTTCTGATAGCAGTCGGCGCGGTGTACAGAATATTCACGTTGTATTTATCAACAATGTCCCAAAACCTGCCTGCGTCTGGCCAGGTAGGTATGCCTTCAAACATCAATGACGTAGCACCCGCGCTCAACGGTCCATAAACAATATATGAATGACCGGTTATCCATCCAATGTCTGCAGTACAAAAGTGTACCTGGCCGGGCTGGTATTGAAAAACATTTACGAATGTGTAATTGGTCCAAATCATATAGCCTCCGCAAGTATGTACCACGCCTTTGGGTTTACCTGTGCTGCCCGAGGTATATAAAATAAATAATGGATCTTCTGCATCCATTTCTTCTGCAGGAAAAGAAACGACACCGTCTTTTTCAACTTGGGTTTCTGCATATTCCATTTCATCCTCCCACCATACATCCCTGCCTTTGATCATGCTCACCGGTGTTCTGGTACGGGTATAAACAATAACACGCTTTACTGTTTTATTACCAATCAGCGCATCATCAATAACACTTTTTAGGGGAATATCTTTTGCACCGCGATAAGCGCCATCGCAGGTGACAATGTATTCTGCTTTGGCATCCTCTAAACGATCAGCAATACTTTGTGCGCTGAAGCCACCAAAAATTACACTGTGTACTGCGCCAATTCTTGCACAACCCAATACTGCATATGCCAGCTCAGGTACCATGCCCATATAAATACAAACACGATCGCCTTTTTTTACACCGTTGTTTTTTAATACCTGTGCAAACTGGCAAACTCTTTTATGCAAACGTGTATAGGTAACAATTCTTGTTCGCTCTTCGGGGTTATTCGGCTCCCATATGATAGCGGGTTTATCACCAGCATCTGCAAGATACCGGTCAATACAATTTTCCGTGATGTTTAATTTTCCACCAGCAAACCATTCAATTTTTGGCTCTTTGAAATTCCAGTTTAATACTTTATCCCATTTTTTTCTCCAGTAAAAATTATCTGCCACAGAAGACCAAAAGCCTTCAGGATCTTCAACACTTTTTTTATAGTCGGCTTTGTATTGATCCAATGAAGTAATCTGGTATGGAAATGACATGGTCAGGCGGTTGAAATTAAAATACTGTTAACTATATATTACCCATGAAGTTACAACTGTGAAAATAAACGGTAGGTGTTTGTTAAAAAAAATAAATTGGTTTGATGGCGTGCCGGTTTTAATTACTTTCGCGTCAATATGCTACCAAAACTATCAATATTGACAAAAGCCGCTTCCGCAGTGGTTATGATAGCAGCGTTGTTATTTTTAACAACGGCTAATTTCTGGGCATATGGCTTTAAAAAAGAAAAGCAAACTATTTCTTCAACAAGCAACACGTCAGATGAAGAACAGGATTCGGGTTCGCCAGTTCCCAACCCGGTAGAAGAAAAGAATGCCAATACTTTACAAAATTTATCAGAATACCTCCACGATCCTCATCAGGGTCATATTACATATTTTGTAGTTACTGGATCTTTCGGTAACCGGCATGATGTTACGAATCTCCCCATTCATCATCCTGAATTAATTACACCCCCTCCAAAGCTGGGCTGATTTTACTTACTTCTATTTATTTCATTCGTTTACTGCACGTTGTTTATCAACGTTGGCTCCATTGCTGCTCATGTTATGTGGTGACCTGTACTATGCGCTGCAATTAAAATCAAACAGGCAGTTCCGGATGGTAGCAGGCAAGTATAAACGCTATTGAACGTTCAGCTGATTTTTAATAATAATTTCTATTATCAATATATTTTACAGTGAAAAAAGCAAAAAATTATATCAGTCATTTTGCGGCAGATTTTCCTGCTGCCGTAGTTGTTTTTTTAGTGGCACTGCCTTTATGTTTAGGAATTGCCCTGGGTAGCGGTGCGCCATTGTTTTCGGGCATTATTGGGGGCATTGTTGGTGGTATTGTAATTGGAGCGCTTAGCGGATCGCAGTTGAGTGTGAGCGGTCCCGCGGCGGGTTTAACCGCTATTGTGGCTGTTGCCATTGGTAAATTGCAAGTATTTGATGCGTTTTTGGTAGCGGTAGTCATTGGTGGCGTTATCCAAATTATATTGGGTTATGTAAAAGCTGGTGTACTGGGCGATTATATTCCTTCCAGCGTTATTAAAGGCATGCTGGCCGCAATAGGGTTGATACTTATTTTAAAACAACTGCCGCATTTTGTTGGTTATGAAGCAGATTTTTTGGGTGATGAAACATTTGAACAACAAGACGGAAAAAATACTTTTTCAGAATTGCTGTTTTCATTCCGGCATATTTTACCGGTAGCATTGGCGATTGGTGTTTTCTCAATATTAATACAAACCTTATGGGATAAAGTACTGGTTAAAAAAATAAAGGCATGTAAACTTATTCCTGCGCCATTGATTGTGGTACTGGCCGGCATCGGAATAAATGAATTTTTAAAAGTAAATTTCCCTGATCAGGCTTTGGGTAAATTTCACCTGGTTAATATTCCGGTAGCAACATCCTTCAGCCAGTTTACTTCTTTTTTTACCTTTCCGGATTTTAGCCATTTATCAAATTACAATATATGGGTAACCGGTCTAACGCTGGCAATTGTTGCCAGTCTTGAAACATTGCTCAATGTAGAAGCGGCAGACGATTTGGATCCTTTTCAGCGCGTAACGCCCACCAACCGCGAGTTAAAAGCCCAGGGTGTTGGCAATATTGTTTCTGGTTTAATTGGTGGTTTGCCACTCACGTCTGTGATTGTAAGAACTTCAGCCGGGGTACATGCAGGCGCTAAAACAAAAATGTCGGCCATCATGCACGGCATATTTCTGTTGTTGTGCGTGGCGTTTATACCTGCTTTGCTCAATCATATTCCGTATGCTTCATTGGCAGCCATACTTATTTATACCGGCTACAAACTGGCAAAAATTTCCATCTTTAAAGAATTTTATAGTAAAGGATGGAACCAGTTCCTGCCATTTGTAATTACCATCCTGGCTATTTTATTTACCGATCTACTCGTTGGTATTTTGGTAGGATGTGCAGCGGGTTTATTCTTTATGCTGCGCAGTAATTTTAAATCTGCCGTATTTGTGGTGAATGATGAAAATAAGTTTCTTTTTCGCTTGCGGAAAGATGTATCCTTTCTAAATAAGCCTATTATTAAAAGCAGGCTGGAGCAGGTGCCGGCTGATTCTTATGTACTGATAGATGCTGCCCGTGCAGATTTTATAGATCGGGACGTAATTGAAGTAATAGAAGACTTTATGAAACATGCGCACCTGAAAGATATAAAAGTAGAATTGAAAAAAAGTGTTTACAAAGAACAGGGCTTCTCTCAGCCAGTACCTGTATTGATCTAATCTAAAAATTAAATGTATGCAGTCGATTGATAAATTATTGCTTGAAAATAAAGCCTGGGTATATGAAACATTGTTTGATGACCCGGAATATTTTAGCCGCCTGGCCATCACCCAGGAACCTGAATTTCTATGGATTGGTTGCAGCGACAGCCGCGTGCCCGCCAACAAAATTACGGGTACCCATCCTGGTGAGTTGTTTGTACATCGTAACATTGCGAATGTAGTCATGGCGGACGATCTCAATGTTTTAAGTGTGATTGACTATGCTGTTGCGCATCTTAAAGTAAAACACGTTATTGTTTGCGGGCATTATGGTTGTGGCGGTGTAAAGGCAGCGATGACCAATAGAAGTTTCGGTATTCTGGATAAATGGTTATTGAATATTAAAAATGTGTATGAAGCCAACCGGCAGGAGATAGATGCGTTGGATGACCCGGAAGCGAGGGCTGACTTACTGGTTGAGCACAATGTAAAGCAGCAGGTAATTAATATTTCAAAAACAGCTACCATGCAAACCGCCTGGCAGCATAATAATCTCCCGCAAATTCACGGCTGGGTGTACGGAATTAAAGATGGCTTATTAAAACAAATATACCGGGCTATAAAGCCTGCGGAAGATTTCTGATTGCTCATTTACTATGCTAACGTGCCACGGTTGTATTTCATTAAGTTTTAACCGTGGCACGATAAAGGATTTGCCAGGCTCCATTCTAAAGACAATTTCAAAATCTCCTTCCGAACCCCAATAAACAATTTCTTTTTGTTGTGTTGAAAAATTAAGTAATATGCAAATAGTAATATTTAGTTTATGGAACCATACGAAAAATTATTGCTCGAAAACAAAGCATGGGCGGCCGGAAAAGTTGAAGTTGATCCTGAATATTTTAACCGGCTGTCGCTGTTGCAAACGCCTGAATTTTTGTGGATAGGATGTAGTGACAGTCGCGTACCCGCCAATGAGATTACCGGCACGCAGCCCGGTGAAATATTTGTCCACCGCAACGTGGCAAATATGGTAGTGAATACGGATGTGAACCTGCTTAGCGTATTAGACTTTGCGGTTAATCATTTGCAGGTGAAGCATGTAATTGTTTGCGGGCATTATGGCTGCGGCGGCATTAAAGCAGCTATTACCAATACAGATTTTAAGGCGGTATTAAATATGTGGCTGCGCAATATTAAAGATGTGTACCGCCTGCACCGCGTTGAGCTGGATGCAATGACCAATGAGGCCGCAAGAATAGACCGGTTAACCGAGCTGAATGTAAAAGAACAGGTATTTAATTTGGCTAAAACCTCCATCATTCAAAAGGCCTGGAAGACAGCGCAGCGTCCCGATTTACATGGGTGGGTGTACGGATTAAAAGATGGTATCATCAATCCTGTTTTTGAAATGAAAGCGGGCACGCATATAGATGAGATATACGAATATGATTATGTGGGGGATGAATAAACGAAGCAATTTTTCACTATCGTTGCTGGTATTTCATCATAACAATCCGGAAGAAAAAAAGGAGCCGTAATTTTATTACGTGAGTCTTTATTACCTGGGGTTCAAACATGACCTTCTTTCAAATTCAACCGTGTTGTAGCCAGTGCTGATTGTTGTCACCAACAATAAACAATTATTTATTTTTCATTTACAGGCAATAAATAATTACATTCAATCCTGATTATTCAGCCATATGATGCCAACAAAAGGAATCTGGAAAGTTATTACCGCTTCTTCAGCAGGAACACTCATTGAATGGTACGATTTTTATATTTTCGGCAGTCTCTCTACCATTATTTCACATAAATTTTTTCCGGATACAAATCCAACAGCAGCGCTACTTTCCACACTCGCAACATTTGCAGCGGGATTTATTGTCCGGCCCTTTGGTGCATTGGTTTTCGGCCGCCTCGGAGATCTGATAGGAAGAAAATATACTTTCCTGTTAACCCTGGTGCTCATGGGCGGCTCTACCTTTTTAATAGGTTGTGTGCCGGGCTATGCTACGATTGGCGGTTGGGCCCCACTGTTAGTATTGTTGTTGCGCTTATTGCAGGGGCTGGCACTGGGTGGCGAATATGGTGGCGCCGCTACGTATGTGGCTGAACATGTGCCTGCCAACCGGCGCGGGTACTATACCAGTTTTATACAAACCACGGCAACACTGGGTTTGTTTTTAAGCCTCGGCGTTATACTTACGGTAAGAAGAATTACCGGCGTGGAAGCGTTTACGAATGGCGACGGCTGGCGCTATCCTTTTTTATTGTCAATTGTGCTGGTGGCGGTATCTGTTTTCATCCGGTTGCGCATGAATGAATCGCCTTTATTTCTCAAACTAAAAACAGCAGGCAAAACATCCACCAATCCGCTTAAAGAAAGCTTCGGCCATAAAACAAATTTCAAGATGGTATTGCTGGCCTTGTTTGGCGCCACCATGGGTCAGGGCGTTATCTGGTACAGCAGCCAGTTTTACGCGCAAAACTTTATTCTTACCAAATGTAATATCGAATACGAACAAGCCAATACCATCATCCTGATTGCCCTTGTTATTGCAACACCCTTCTTTATCATTTTCGGCAGCCTGTCTGATAAATGGGGAAGAAAAAATATTATGCTCGCAGGTATGTTATTGGGCGTTCTCCTTTACAGGCCAATCTTTCAACAATTGTATGAGACGGCCGATACCAGCAAAAAAGTAATATTGGCCGATCGGACAAGTATAAAATATGCGTCGGAACTTTTTAAAGGATCAACGACAGATTCATTACACACCACTACTATCACAAATTATTTTGAAGATGGAACGCACCAGAAGATTACGGCCAAACAAAGGATAGCCGCCAGCGGAGAAAAAACGCCGGCAGTGGTAACCAAAGAAACAGTATTAGGCGAAACCGGAAGAATTAATATGATTGCATATATCGCATTGATGGTTGTTTTTGTAACGATGGTTTATGGGCCTGTGGCAGCTTTCCTGGTTGAATTATTTCCTACGCGCATCCGTTACACGTCAATGTCTTTGCCCTATCATATTGGTAATGGTGTGTTTGGCGGATTGGTTCCATTTATTGCTACATTGATTACAACCCTGCCCGGCACCAATTATTTATCAGGATTGTGGTACCCAATAATTGTTGCGGCCATTAGTTTTGTGATTGGTAGTTTGTACCTGACTAACAAAGTTGCGCCCAATGTTGATGATTAAAAATGTTTACTATGAATCAAATTAAGCGAATACTTGGAATAGTATGGCTGGTGCTCGGGCCGGTTCTAATTTTTCTTTTGATAAAAAGTGCCGTCCATAATATTGATTCCAATGGTAAAGGCGATATTAATAAGCCGCTTCCCTGGATAATTATTATCACCATTTTTACACCGATTGCTATTGGCTTTATGATTTTTGGCTGGTATGCATTTAAAGGCGAGTATGATGTGCTGCCGGATAACAGTGGGGATATTGGAGTGGATTAGGAATCGCAAATACAATATCGTTTAGTTAAAAAATGTATGTTTTGAGGGTTTACCTCAAACGGTTCCAGGGGAGTTTTGCGACGTGCTCAAGATATTGGCAGATTATATATTGAATACGAATGCCTGAATAAAGTGGATAGGTTACGTTAGCGACCTCCTGTTTATAGCCTTGATTTTTTCTGTAGAATCAGCAATACCACTGCAATATCTCCCGTAGACTTTCCTGTTTATAGTCTTGAATTT
>JBDUAY010000217.1:0-9453 GCA_040004415.1 Bacteroidota bacterium
AAAATCACGCAAAGACGCGAAGTAAACAAAGAAGCAAAGATTATTCGCGTCTGGTCATTTTCTTTTTTTCTTTGTGTGAAATTTTAAGGTATAATGATTCAACCTGTAATCAGTAGCGAAAAAAAATCACGCAAAGACGCGAAGTAAACAAAGAAGCAAAGACGATTTGCGTCTTTTATTTCTTATTTTTCTTTGCGTGAAACGTCAGGATAGCGCCTGCAAAATATCCGCTAAAATATCATCTGCATGTTCCAGGCCGGCAGAAATGCGTATAAGCCCGGGCGTTATATTCACCGCCATTCTTTCTTCTTCAGTTAGTTTAGCATGCGTAGTGCTGGCGGGGTGACTGGCAATGCTTTTTGTATCACCCAAATTAGCCGTTAGCGACAACATCTGTAGTTTATTTAAAAAATTACGCCCGGCTTCCAGTCCGCCTTTTAATTCAAAACAAACAATGCCACCGCCGCTTTTCATTTGCTGTATTGCAATGGCATGTTGCGGATGACCTGGCAGAAAAGGATATTTCAACCAACTGATGGCCGGATGTTTTTCCAGCGCAGTGGCAATGTGCAATGCATTTTTTGCATGGCGTTCCATGCGCACATCCAGGGTTTCCAAACTCTTGCTCAGCACCCACGCGTTAAACGCAGACATAGCCGGGCCGGTGCTGCGGCAAAACATATACACCTCATGCACCAATTCTTTTTTACCTGCAATTACACCCCCCAAAACCCTTCCCTGGCCATCAATCCATTTGGTAGCAGAATGCACCACCAGGTCTGCACCAAAATCAATGGGACGTTGTATCACCGGCGTAGCAAAACAATTATCAACATTTAAAATGAGGTTGTGCTTCTTTGCCAGTTCACCGGCAAACTTCAGATCAATAATATCGAGGCCGGGGTTGGTAGGCGTTTCCAGGTAAATCATTTTTGTATTGGGACGGATGGCCGCTTCCCATTCTTCCGGTTTGCCAGCGCTTACATAGCTGCATTCGATGCCGTAGTTCGGTAAATATTTTTTTATAATAGTATGTGTACTTCCAAAAATAGCATTGCAGCTAAGCAGGTGATCACCTTTTTTAAGAAAGGTCATAAAGGTTGCGAAAATAGCGCTCATACCGGATGCGGTTGCATAGGCTGCTTCAGCACCTTCCAGTACGCAAATGCGATCCTGGAATTCCGCTACACTGGGGTTGCTGAAACGACTGTAAATATTTGCATCCGTTTCATCTGCAAACGCCGCACGCATATCTTCTGCATCGTCAAAAACAAAACTGCTAGTTAAGAACATGGGGGAAGAATGTTCCATTTCATTGGTACGCTCTGTACGTGTGCGTATAACTTTTGTTATTGGATGTTGTTCTTTCATTTTTTGTGCTTCTTTATAAAGTGATTTTATTCCCTGAACTTCTGTTGAAGAAGATTGCGGGTTTTCTAACGATGAAGAACCAAAGACCTTTAAACTTTCCTGTAATTCAACATATTTCAATTGATCAGCCCCCTTAGCCATTCACCACTTTAACTTCCCAACTAATACCTGTGCCGCCGCCACGTAACGTCTCTGCAACAGAACAATATTTGTCTACAGAAAGTTGACAGGCCTTTCTTGCTTTTTCAGGATCGATTTTGCCTTTCAGCTCAAAAACAATATGTATTTTTTCCCATAAGGAAGGCTCTACACCGGGAAAACGGTTGCCCTCAATTTTCATAGAGAAGCCTTCCACCAACTGCCGCTGTTTTTTTAAGATGGAGACGATATCAATACCGCTGCACCCACCCAAACCCATTAACAGCATCTGCATCGGCCGCACGCCAAAATTATTGCCCCCACCTTCCGGGCTGGTATCCATTTTTACAATATGGCCTGCGGCGTCTTTTGCTTCAAATCCATAGTCGCCGTTCACCCTGTTTATATCAATTTGTATCATTTATTAATATTTTTTGCAAATGTAACTCATACAGACCTTTACTTTGCAATTTCAACAGCGTACTTGTTTGATGGAGATTTTTCATTACCCGCATCAGTTTGAACTGGAGAATGGTCAAATACTGCCCGAAATTACGGTAGCGTATCATACATATGGAGCAGTTAATGCAGATAAAAGCAATGTCGTGTGGGTTTGCCATCACCTTACCGCCAGTTCTGCCGTTACGCAATGGTGGCCGGGTGTAGTGGGTGAGGGGTTAGTGCTGGATCCTGCCCGCTATTTTATTATTTGCGCCAATATATTAGGTTCTTGCTATGGAACCACCGGTCCCCATAGCGTAAACCCCGATACCAAAGTACCCTATTACAGCAGTTTTCCACAAGTTACCATCCGTGACATGGTAAAAGCGCATATACTGCTTCGTAAACACCTTGGAATTGACGCAATAAATTTACTCGTGGGTGGCAGTATGGGTGGTTACCAGGTAATGGAGTGGGCCTTTATGGAAACAGAAGTTGTAAAACGACTTTTTTTGCTGGCAACATCCGCTACAGAAAGCGCGTGGGGAATTGCTACACACACAGCGCAACGGCTGGCTATTGAAGCAGACAATACCTGGAAACAGCCTTCCCCAACGGCCGGTGCAAAGGGTTTAAAAGCTGCCCGCGCTATTGGCATGCTTACCTACCGCAATTACGGCATCATGGTGAAAAACCAAACTGACGAAGACACCGGGAAACTGGATAATTATAAAGCCTCTTCTTATATTAATTACCAGGGCGACAAACTGGTGAAACGATTCAATGCTTTTTGTTACTGGCTGCTCACAAAATCAATGGATAGTCACCACATGGGGCGCGGTCGCGGAGGTGATGTTGACAATGTATTGCGGTTAATGCCGCAACCTGCCTTAATCATTGGTGTTAGCAGTGATATTCTTTGTCCGCTGGACGAACAGCGCCATCTCGCGCAGCAAATGCCTGCTGCAACGCTAATTGAAATCGATTCTACGTATGGTCATGATGGTTTCATGGTGGAATCGGAAAAAATAGCTAAGTTTCTTTCTGCATGGTTGAGCTAAATTTTCGTGTAACGGGGATCTGTTTTCATAGGGGCATCGTTGCCCGCCCGGATGGACACCGTTCGGACGGGTGTCACTCACTTGTACGATTGGGCTACGGGCGGCTGTAGTCCGATATATTTATAAATGCATCGCTACTAAAATCAATGACCTTTATTTATTCTCAGATCATTTTGTAATAAATTTTACATGCTCACACAAGACTCCGTTACACTCCGCGCACTAAAAAAATCGGACATACAACCATTGGCCATACTGCTTAATAATAAAAAAGTAACAGGCAATCTGCGCGATGCAATTCCTTTCCCATATACAAAAAAGGATGCTGAGTTTTTTATCGGCCTTAAAAAAGATGAAGACCCGGTAATGGTTTTTGGTATTGAATATGAAAAAAATTTTTGTGGCATTATCAGTTTAATAGCACAACCTGATGTCTATATGAAAAGTGCTGAAGTTGGTTACTGGCTGGGTGAACCGTTCTGGAATAAGGGCATTATCACAACGGCTGTAAAAATGATCACAGACTATGGTTTGAATCAGTTAAACTTCATCAGAATTTTTGCAGGCGTATTTGAATACAATATTCCGTCCATGCGCGCGCTGGAGAAGAATGGATATAAAAAAGAAGGCATTTTTGAAAAGTCAATTTTTAAAAGCGGCCAGATTTGGGATGAGCACCGGTATGCAATTGTGAAATGAATATCCTGGAAGGAAATGCGAGTCACAAATAATCAAAGGTGTGCTGCCAGCAAAAGCCTTTCAATAAGGCTGATCGCGAAAAGCGAAACCTATTTTATTCCATCTCTATTTCGCCGCCAACTTGAATTTCTGTTTAAAATTAATTTCAGTAAACAAATAACTTCTGTCAACCGTATATTCTGAATTATCTGAGGCGCCATGATTTCTTCCGCCTTTGCCCTTGCCAACTAAATCTTTTCCATCAGGATCTCCACGATAGGCAGGTCTTTTTAGTTTATTTACCGTAATATTCATTTCCATTTCTTCATTCAGCAGGATACTATTTCCAGGTAGCAATTCTTTTAATGGAACCGCCAGCTCAAAAATAATAGCTTGCACACTATCAGAGCCAAGACCAATATTGATTCCGTTATTATTAAGTATCGGTAAATTAGCTGCGTTTGCAGTAACAAAACCTGTTGTTTTAACCGTTTGCACATTTAACCTGTACAGTGCGGTTTCATTTTTAAATTCGACCGATTCGATTTTTGCCACGCCCTCGTCTTTACCTGGTGCACTTATCATTTGTACTGCGGGAAATGCAATACTGGCATCAAATTTTTTATTTTTTTCTTTTGAAAAAATCTCCACACTCCAGCCAGCTTTCATCAATTTAGTTACTTTTCTTTCGTCGTTGGCAGTAAAACAGAGATATAAATTTGTACTATCGTTGGCAATGGTAAAAAGCAAACCGGTAATAGCATCGTATAAATTTAATGGTTTGCGCCATTCGTTGTTATGCCCGTCTGTTACAACTTTTGTGGTTTGCCATCTCGCTTGTGAAACATCGCTTTGTGCACACAAGCGCATGCTTAGCAATGAAACAAAAAGTAATATGCAACAAGTGTTTTTTTTCATGTGCTGGTGTTAATCAATCAATATTTGGAAACCGGGTAAAAGTGCGGTAAAAATTGAAAGATAGATAACAAGGGTGTTAATATAACGTAAATAATAAGTAATACCGGTTAAATCCGTCTGGCTCCAGGTGATTACTTGCTGGTTTTCTTTTTTGCCAGGTTATAACTGATGCCTGCATTTATAAATAATTCCCTGGAAAATCCCAACTCTGCGTAAAATCCTAATTTTCTGTTGCATAAAAAACGAATTCCGGAAATACCACCTGCACTGAATGAACGTATTTTGTAATCAAGAATGTTTGAGTAAGGGTCTACAGTATTGATACCTTTCTGCCAGTACGTTAAACTTCTGCTGCCCCCAAAAGCAGTAACATATACATCAAAATACCTGGGGTTTATTTTTAGCAATTTGGCCATATGAAAAGTTGCCTTAACGCCTGCATTAAATCCCTCCCAGGAATCTTTATATCCATAGTTTACGGCAGTATTGGATTCCCACTTGAAGGTGTTGTGATAATATATTCCACACAGCCCCGCGCTAAAAGCGGAGCTGAAATAATATTCGCAATTTAGATCAGGTGTATTGATTCCATTTGTTGGCGGGTATGGCCTGATAGAATGGCCGTCGCCGGATGAAAAACCCGCAGCTATAATAAAATCATGTTTTATATTTTGTGCGCATGCCACCTGGTGCAACAACAGAAACAATAAAATGGCAGGTATTATTTTTCTCATATAAAACGAATTGACAAGGAATGTTTTTTCTCCGCTGCAAATAGTCTGTTAAGAAATGATTGATATTGGCTTTTACCCACCACATGTGCGGGTGCTTCCGCATACAATTTTAATTGGCCTGCTTGGTTGGTAAATATAGTTGAACTGTTTAGTATCTTTAATACAACCATCGGGTAACTTCTCTAACACTGCATAATACGATCAATATGAAAAATAAGACCGGCCGCCGTGCGTTTTTAAAAAATATAAGCGCCGGAACAACCGCTGCGGCTTTCCTTCCGGCCAGCGTTTTATTATCAGGCCAAAAAAAGGAAAATGTTTTGGAGGAAAACATGTCTGCGGATAAGGCAAATCAAAAAAACAAGCACGCTTATAATACAGCATACACAGGAGAAAACCTCAACCGTATTGCCTTCCCTGTTGGCGGATTAGGCGCCGGCATGTTTTGCCTGGAAGGAGCAGGCTCCATTTCGCATGTTTCCATTCGCAATAGGCCCGAGATATTTAATGAACCTGGTATGTTTGCTGCCGTTTGCGTAAAAGGAATTAAGAATGGCGCTAAATTATTGGAAGGTCCTTCACCTGACTGGAAAAAATTCGGGATGCATGATGCGGGCAATGGATCAGGCGGTGCTACAACCGGGTTGCCGCATTTCAGGCATGCCTCTTTTAGCGCAAAATTTCCGTTTGCAAATATTGATATCAGCGATGCGGATTTGCCATTAAGTGTGCAGCTGACTGGCTGGAGTCCATTTATACCAACAGACGATAATAATTCGAGTTTGCCAGTGGGCGCAATAGAATACAAATTTATCAATACTGGTAAGTTGTCTGTCGATGCGGTCTTTTCTTTCAATGCAAAAAATTTTTTAAGAATCGATAATGGAAATAATTCCATTCGCCCGATACCAAATGGGTTTGTTTTAAGCGAGAAGGGAACAGACGATAAACGTTACCCCACGGATCTTGCCATTTATACAGACGATGCGGCAACCAAAGTAGATCATTGCTGGTTTCGCGGTGGTTGGTGGGATCCGTTTACCATGGCATGGAATACAGTAAAAAATGGGGAAGTAAAAACAGTTCCGCCAGCAGATAAAGATGCGCCGGGTGCAAGTTTGTATGTTCCATTTACATTGATGCCGGGTAAAGAAAAAATTATTCGTTTGATGCTGACATGGTACACACCAGATTCTGAGCAAACCTATGGTACCATGGGAACAAGAAAAGAAAATTGTGACCCGGCAAGCGGTTGCTGCAATTCTCCATCAGATATTTTATTGGATAAATACGATAAAGATTTTAATGGTAAATTTTACAAGCCCTGGTACAGCAGTAAATTTAGAAATGTAGAAGAAGCAGCCGATTACTGGAGGCAGCAATACGATACCCTGAAGAAAAATTCAACACTTTTTCAAAAAGCCTTTTACAGTAGTAGTTTGCCACCCGAAGTGATTGAAGCGGTAGCTGCAAATCTCACCATTTTAAAATCACCTACCGTCATGCGCCAATTCGACGGCCGGTTATGGAGCTTTGAAGGTTGTGGCGATTCATCGGGATGTTGCCATGGTTCCTGTACGCATGTATGGAACTACGCACAGGCCATTCCGCACTTATTTCCGGCATTGGAAAGAAGTTTGCGGCACACAGAATTTTGCGAGAGTCAAAGTGCAGAGGGTCATCAGAATTTTCGCGCCACCCTGCCCATTCAGCCGGCTGATCATAATTTTCATTCAGCGGCGGATGGTCAGCTGGGCGGCATTATGAAAGTGTACCGCGAGTGGCGCATCAGCGGAAACAATGAATGGCTGGCGAAAATGTATCCAATGGTAAAAACAAGTATGGATTATTGCATCCGCACCTGGGATCCGCGCCACCAGGGCGTTATAGAAGAGCCGCATCATAATACATACGATATAGAATTTTGGGGACCTGACGGTATGCACGGAAGTTTTTACCTGGGCGCATTAAAGGCATTTACTGCAATGGGTGATTTCTTAAGCAAAGATGTTTCCATATATAAAGAGCTTGCTGCGAAAGGAAAGAAAACAATGGAAACAGATTTGTATGATGGTGAATATTTTATTCAAAAAATAAAAGTTGACGGACTGACGGCAAAAAATCCCGCCACAGAAAAATCTTTTGGCGGAGAATATTCCAAAGAAGCAAAAGATCTGCTGGAGAAAGAAGGACCAAAATACCAGTATGGAACGGGCTGCTTGTCTGACGGCGTATTGGGTGCATGGATTGGCCGCATGTGCGGATTGGACGATGCAATTGATAGTTCAAAAATAAAAAGCCATTTGCTGGCAGTACGTAAATACAACCTGAAAGATAATTTGAGTGAGCACGCTAACCCGCAGCGGCCCTCGTATGCGTTTGGAGATGAAGGTGGCTTGCTTTTGTGCAGTTGGCCAAAGGGCGGTAAACTTTCACTGCCATTTGTTTACAGCGATGAAGTATGGACGGGTATTGAACACCAGGTGGCATCACATTTAATGCTGATGGGCCGTGTGAAAGAAGGATTGGAGATACTGCGCGCATCGCGCAACCGGTACGATGGACGTATTAGAAACCCATTTAACGAATATGAATGCGGGCATTGGTATGCACGGGCTTTATCAAGCTATGGATACCTGCAAGCAATTACGGGTGTACGTTATGATGCGGTTGATAAAACAGTATACGCCGACAGCAGGATAGGAGACTTTACCAGTTTCTTAAGTACAGAAACTGGTTTTGGTACGGTAAGCCTGAAAGGCGGTCATCTTGATGTAAAAGTGATGTATGGCAATATTGACATCAATAAAAAAATTGTAAGCGGTAAACAAATATAATTATGATAGCGATTGCTAAAGATTGCGTGGTTTCTATCCGGTACATAATGAAAAACGACCGGGAAGAAGTGCTTGAAAATACAATGATGAAACAGCCTGTCAGCTATTTGCACGGTGCTTCCGGCATTCTTACCTTGTTGCAAACACAACTGGAAGGATTGAAGATGGGTGATAAAAAGACAGTCCGTCTGAAAGCGGCATCCGGTTTAACAGGAGAAGACTTTATTTTCGATGTAATTATAGACCAGGTACGTGCTGCCAAAAAAGAAGAATTAATGTTGGGGTATCCTGTGCAGGCAGAGGTGCAGGCTTGCGAAGAAGATTGCGATTGCTATCAGTTAAAACACGGATGTCCATGAGGAAATGGATTTGGACAGATAGTTTCTGAAATTTTTTCAATGGCTTTTGTAAACAAATAAACCCTTGTTTATCCGTGTCCTCCGCGTTCAGAAAATAAATGGGGATATTGTAAGTATCAACTTTTGTGAAGCAGAAAAATCCATCTTCCTGCCAATTAAAAAGTGACAGCGTAATATGAAAATAAATTTACTCAGCGGGTTTTTAGGAAGTGGTAAAACAACTGCTACACAACAGGCGGTGCAGATTTTACTGCAACAACAGATAAAAACGGGCGTAATAACGAACGACCAGGGGGTAAAGCTGGTAGACGGTGGCTTATTCAAAAGCCTCGGCATTCCAAACCGTGAAGTAACAAACGGATGTTTTTGTTGTAACTATCATGCCTTGGATTCAAGCATCGCGTCTCTTATAAAAACAAACAATACGGAAGTTGTTTTTGCCGAATCGGTAGGTTCCTGCACAGATATTGTTGCAACTGTAGTAAAGCCATTATTGCAATTTCGACCGGATACGCAGGTGACCGTATCCGTATTTGCGGATGTACGGCTTTTACAAATGATAGTTGAAAACACAACGAATTCTTTTGATGACGCAGTTCGCTACATTTATCTGAAACAACTGGAAGAAGCCGGCATAATCGTTATAAATAAAATTGATTTAATTGGCCCCACTGCGCTTGCGTTCATAAAAGATTTGATGCAAAAGAAATATGGTGGCAAAATATTGCTATATCAAAATTCGCTCGATAACAATAATATACTTCGATGGCTGCAAGTACTCGACGATTTTAAATCAACGCCTGTATTGCAATCACTAAAAATTGACTACGATATATATGCTGCAGGGGAAGCTAAATTAGCGTGGGTTGACGAAATGATTGAAATATTTAGCTCAGACAATAATGCTTTGAAGCAG
>JBDUAY010000218.1:0-9435 GCA_040004415.1 Bacteroidota bacterium
ACCCGGTAATGTTAAACCGTGCCCCAACACTTCACCGTTTGTCTATCCAGGCTTTTCAGCCGAAACTGGTAGAAGGTAAAGCGATACAATTGCATCCGCTGGTGTGTTCTGCGTTCAATGCGGATTTTGATGGTGACCAGATGGCAGTTCACGTTCCATTAAGTAATGCAGCTGTACTGGAAGCACAATTATTAATGTTGTCTTCCCATAATATTCTTAACCCGCAGAATGGTACGCCAATCACACTTCCTTCACAGGACATGGTATTGGGCTTGTATTATATCAGCAAGGGAAAGAAATCAACACCAGAAGAAAAAGTACGTGGCGAAGGCATGATTTTCTATAGTGCTGATGAAGTAATCATTGCACACAATGAAAAACGTGTTGATCTGCATGCTTGGATTAAGGTAAAGACCAATGTGCGTGAAGATGGTGAGTTGAAAAAGAAAATAATTGAAACTACAGTAGGCCGTGTCATATTTAACCAGGCTGTTCCCAAAGAAGTAGGTTTTGTAAATGCATTACTTACTAAAAAATCTTTGCGGGAAATCATTGGTGACATTACACATATTACCAATGTTCCAAAGACGGCGAAGTTCCTGGATGATATTAAACAGATAGGTTTCCGCACAGCGTTCCAGGGTGGTTTGTCATTTAGTGTTAATGACCTTATCATACCAGATACAAAAGAAGAGTTGCTTACCAATGCAAAAGTGGAAGTGGATGAAGTGTGGGAAAACTATAACATGGGTCTTATCACCAATAACGAACGTTACAATCAGATTGTTGATATCTGGAGCCGTGTCGATACACGTATTACGGAGATGCTTATACGCGAACTGGCCAATGATAAACAGGGATTCAATTCTGTTTACATGATGCTGGATAGCGGTGCGCGTGGTTCCAAACAACAGATTAAACAGCTGGCTGGTATAAGAGGTTTGATGGCGAAACCAAGAAAAAGCGGCAGTACCGGAAGTGAAATTATCGAAAATCCAATCTTGTCTAATTTTAAAGGTGGATTGAACGTACTGGATTATTTTATCTCCACACACGGTGCGCGTAAAGGTTTGGCCGATACCGCATTGAAAACAGCTGATGCCGGTTACTTAACCCGTCGTTTGGTTGACGTGGCACAGGATGTTGTAATTACAGAAGAAGATTGCGGCACATTGCGTGGTATTGCAACAACCGCTTTAAAAGATAATGAGGACATCGTAGAACCACTGGTAGACAGAATTGTAGGGCGTACATCTTTGCACAATGTATATCACCCGGTATCAGACGCATTGCTGGTAACTGGTGGAGAACAAATCACCGATGCTATTGGAAAAGCAATCGAAGAAGCGGGTGTTGAAACTATTGAAATACGTTCTGTGCTTACCTGCGAGAGCAAACGTGGTGTATGCGTAAGATGTTATGGTAAAAACCTTGCAACTGGTTATACTGCGCAAAGGGGTGACGCGGTTGGGATCATCGCAGCCCAGTCAATTGGTGAGCCGGGTACACAGTTAACATTGCGTACCTTCCACGTGGGTGGTGTGGCAGGCTCTGCTTCTGTAGAATCTTCTTTATTCGCCAAATTTGATGGTACTATCCAGTTTGATGGTTTGCGTACTGTAACTACCGAAAATAATGAAGGTGAAAAAGTGCAAATAGTTATCGGACGTACCGGTGAAGTAAGAATTACGGATGTAAAGAATGATCGTCTTTTAATTACCAATAACGTTCCGTATGGTGCTACCCTGGCTGTTAAAGACGGACAGAAAGTAACCAAGGGCGAGATAATCTGCACCTGGGATCCATATAATAACGTGGTAATATCAGAAATCACCGGTGTACTCAAATTTGAACACGTGCTGGAAGGTATTACTTACCGTGATGAAACAGATGAGCAAACAGGCCACCGTGAAAAAGTGGTAATTGAATCAAAAGATAAAACCAAGATCCCTTCCATACTCGTAGAAGGTAAAGAAATAAAATCTTATAACTTACCAGTAGGAAGCCACATCGTTATCGATGGTGGAGACGATGTAAGAGCCGGACAGGTAATTGTAAAGATCCCGCGTGTATTGGGTAAACTGAGAGATATTACGGGAGGTCTGCCACGTGTAACTGAACTGTTTGAAGCGCGTAACCCGGCTAACCCGGCTATCGTTTCTGAAATCGATGGTGTAATTGCCTTTGGTGCAATCAAACGTGGTAACCGTGAAATTGTAATTGAAGCAAAAGATGGTGTAGTGAAGAAATACCTGGTTCCATTAACGCGCCAGATTCTTGCACAGGATGGTGACTTTGTAAAAGCAGGTACATCATTGAGTGACGGTCAAACGGCACCGGGTGATATCCTGGCGATTAAAGGACCATTTGCTGTTCAGGAATATGTGGTGAATGAAATACAGGAAGTTTATCGTTTGCAGGGTGTACGTATCAACGACAAGCACATTGAAGTGATAGTAAGACAGATGATGAAGAAGCTTGAAATCGTTGATCCGGGTGACACAAGATTCCTGGAAGAAGATACGGTTGACAAGCTGGAATTCCTGGAAGAAAACGATTATACTTTTGATAAGAAAGTTGTTACAGAAGCAGGAGACAGCACTAAGTTGAAAGCCGGTCAGATAGCAACGCTGCGCGAAGTAAGGGAAGAGAATTCTATCCTCCGCAGATCAGATAAAAAACTGGTTGAATACCGTGATGCGAAGCCGGCCACTTCACAACCATTATTGCTTGGTATCACAAAAGCATCCCTGGGAACTCAAAGCTGGATTTCAGCTGCATCGTTCCAGGAAACAACCAAAGTATTAAGTTCTGCAGCGATACAGGGTAAAACAGATGAGATGCTTGGATTGAAAGAAAATGTAATCACTGGTCATCCGATACCTGCGGGTACAGGTTTGCGTGAATTTGAAAATATGATTGTAGGCAGCAAGGAAGAATATGAACTGTTGCAGACAACCAAAGAGGCGATGAACTTTGATGATGATGAGTAAGATGCCCGGAAGTTGTAAATAATAAAATTTTAAAAGCAGGAAGATAAAACTTCCTGTTTTTTTTTATTGATTACATAAAATAACGTGACTCTTTCACATTTTTCTTTTTTACATTCGCCATGTTCTTTATGCATCTTATTGGCGCCGCATGGTCACAAACCGGAACAGGAAGAACAAATAATGGCTTCGTTTTTTAACACTTTTATTTTTTATAAAGATTCTAACTTGCTTTAAATTAACAGGTACATGAAACAACTCTCTTTAATCTTAAGCATTGTTGCCGTTGCACTTTCTGGAACACTGCTGGTGCTGCATGTAAAAGAAAATAGCCCTGCTAAACCGGTAACAACCATACCTGTTGCTGCTACCAGTGCAGGTGCAAACAATTTTAAGATCGCTTATTTTGAATTGGACTCTTTGCAAAATAATTACCAGTATTTTAAAGATGCACTGGGCGGCTTGAAAAAGAAGGAAGAGATAATGAATAATGAACTTGCCTTTCTGGATAAATCGAACAAGAAGAAAATAGCGGAGTGGCAGCAAAAAGGAAATAATATGTCGCAGGCAGAAGCAGAAGCGGCAAACCGCGATTACCAGCAGATGGCAAAAGATTTTCAGGACCGCAAACAGCAACTGGAACAGGGGATCAATGATGAAATGAATGATACGCGTAAAAAAATAAGGGATCGGCTTGAATCTTATCTCAAAGAATACAATAAAGACAGAACCTACGCTTACATATTTTCTGATTTTCCCGAAGGTATTTTTTATAAGGACACGGCATACAACATCACCAATGACCTGATAAAAGGCCTGAACGAGTCTTACAAGAAAAAAAATTAGGCACCATCATTTCACGCAAAGAATTAAAGCGGCAAAGACGCACCGTATACAGAAGCAAAGCGGCCGGTCAGGAAAGGCTTCGCCACTTTTTTTTGTTAGCTGTCTGTGTATGAAATTTTCTTAGGATGCGGTATACAATAGCACCAATACCTGGGCCTGAACGAATCATGCAATAAAAAAATTGACAGGTAACGGCCGCGCTCAAAGCGGCAAATTTTAAAAGAAGCAAAGGTTCTCCGGAAACATTTGTTTTTCTTGTGTAGTCTTCAAACCGGCAATCATTCCTGCTGTAAATACAAAGCATACATGAATAATTCAAGATAAACTTTTTTGCCTTTTTGCTGTCTTTGCGTGAAATATCTGTACAATGGTTTTCATATAGATTTTCTTATCTTCAGGCTTCATACAATACATATAAATGACAGGGCAAAATACTTCTTTCAAACCTTCTCTCGGGCTGCTGGATGCAACCATGGTAGTAGCCGGATCCATGATCGGCTCTGGTATTTTTATTGTTAGCGCAGACATTACGCGCAACGTAGGAAGTGCAGGCTGGCTGATTTTTGTATGGTTGATTACCGGGTTCATGACCCTAACCGCCGCCGTTAGTTATGGTGAATTAAGCGCCATGTATCCGAAAGCTGGTGGCCAATATGTGTACCTGAAAGAAGCGTTCAACCCATTGGCAGGCTTTTTATACGGATGGAGTTTTTTCGCAATTATTCAAACAGCTACCATTGCCGCGGTAGGCGTTGCATTTTCAAAATTTGCCGGTTATTTTTTCCCCATACTGGAATTGAAAGATGAAAATGTTTTGATGCACCTAGGCAACTTTAAAATATTTCCGGCGCAGCTGTTATCTATCATTCTTATCATTTTTCTTACTTACATCAACACAAAAGGTATTAAAGGGGGCAAGCTGATACAAACCACATTCACCGTAACAAAATTATTATCTCTTTTTGGATTAATTGGCTTTGGATTTTTGTTGGCAGCTAAGGGCAGCATCTGGCATAACAACTGGCAGGATGCATGGAGTATGAAAAGTTTAACTGCGAATGGGGACGCAGTACCTGTTACAGGTATTACGGCCATTCTTGGTGCAATTGCAGCAGCCATGGTAGGTTCTATTTTTAGCAGTGATTCATGGAACAACGTAACTTTTATTGCAGGCGAAATTAAAAATCCAAAACGCAATATTGGTTTAAGTCTTTTCCTGGGTACACTTATAGTAACTATTATTTATGTGACCGCTAACCTGATGTATATAAGCGTGCTGCCTTTGCATGATGTCGCCTTTGCACAGCAGGACAGGGTCGCAGTGGCGGCAGCCAATGCAATCTTTGGATATATTGGTACCTACGTAATAGCAGTTATGATCATGATTTCTACATTTGGTTGTAACAATGGATTAATACTTGCCGGTGCGCGCGTTTATTATACCATGGCGCAGGATGGTTTATTCTTTAAAAAAGCAGGGACGCTTAATAAAAACGCTGTACCAGAATGGGCTTTGTGGGCGCAATGTATTGTTGCTTCTATTCTGTGCCTGAGTGGCAAATATGGAGATTTACTGGACATGGTTGCTTTTGTGGTGGTGATCTTTTATGTGCTTACCATCATTGGCATATTTGTGTTAAGAAATAAACGACCGGATATTGAAAGGCCGTATAAAGCATTTGGTTATCCTGTTTTACCAGCTATTTATATTGTCATGGGAATTGCATTTTGTATTGCATTAATTTCTCAAAAGCCGCTGTACACTGGTTTTGGACTTGCAATCACACTGTTGGGTGTGCCATTATATTATATTGCCAGAAGTGCTAATAAAACATAAGATATTGCAACAAGTACTAATTTTTCTCTATGGACTTTGATAAACTCTTTCAGAATTTTTCAAATTGTAAAGCAGGCGTTATCGGTGATGTAATGCTTGATACGTATTGGTGGGGACATGTTGATCGCATTTCACCAGAGGCGCCGGTGCCTGTTGTTTTACTGGATAAACGGGAGTTCCGGATTGGTGGCGCAGGGAATGTTGCATTGAATCTTGTTTCGCTTGGCGCTCCAACCACTATCTTTTCTGTTATTGGAGATGATGAGGCTGG
The DNA here is from genome assembly GCA_040004415.1 of Bacteroidota bacterium. Lineage (GTDB taxonomy): Bacteria > Bacteroidota > Bacteroidia > Chitinophagales > Chitinophagaceae > JACMLD01. The sequence continues at coordinate 5,945 of JBDUAY010000218.1, forward strand.
TAAATCGCTGAACCAACTTATGAAAAAACAGGGTATTGATACTTCTTATATCATTGACAGCAAAGAAAGAAAGACGACTGATAAAACGCGTATTATTAGCCGCAACCAGCAAATGATGCGCCTGGATGCGGAAACAAATACTGATTTACAAAAAACACTCGAAGAGGCACTGCTGGGCAAAGTAAAAAATTATATACAGGAAGAAAAACCGGCAGTAATTATTTTTGAAGACTATAATAAAGGTGTTCTCACCAGGTATGTCATTACAGAGATTATTTCACTTTGTAAGAAGCACAATATTATTACCGCGGTTGATCCAAAAAGAAAAAATTTCTTTTCATATAAAGGCGCTACTATTTTTAAACCCAATCTTAAAGAGGTTAAAGATGGCTTGAATTTACTGGTTGAAGAGATAGATGTTTCTTCGCTTATAAATATTCACCAATTGCTGAAAGATCAGCTCAATCATGAAATATCATTTATTACGCTTTCAGAAAAAGGCGTATACTTTCAAAATGATACCGTGCATGATATTATTCCTTCACATTTTCGGAATATCGCCGATGTTTCTGGTGCTGGGGATACCGTTATTGCTGTGGCAGCTTTATTATACGCCACTACGGGTAATGCAAAATTAATGGCAGAAGTTGCAAACATAGCCGGCGGTCTTGTATGCGAGGAAGTTGGTACAGCCGCCATTAGTAAAGAAAAACTATTACATGAATGCAGGCTGCTGCTGAACTAATTGTTGATTGCTGATTTCGGGATTTTGTGATTTCATTAATGAACGCACCTGCAGCAAACTCAAAAAAACTCCATATCGCAAAATCAGCAATTCCGCTCCAACTTTTTGGGCTACTTTTGAATTGAAATAAGCAACTGGTTATGTCAAAATATACATTGGTTATACATGGAGGCGCCGGCACTATTCTGAAATCAGATATGACGCCGGAACTGGAGGCTGCTTATATTGAGGGACTTCATGCTGCGCTGAATGCCGGTTACGCCGTATTGGAGGAAGGTGGTTCAGCTGTTAATGCCGTGAAAGCATCGCTCGTAATTCTTGAAGACAATGTGTTGTTTAACGCAGGACGTGGCGCTGTTTTTACAAAAAAAGGAGTACAGGAAATGGATGCCGCGATCATGGATGGTAAAAATTTGGAGGCTGGGGCGGTTGCCGGCATACGTAACGTGCGCAACCCTATTGAACTGGCAACAGAAGTAATGCAGCATAGTAACCATGTTTTTTTAAGTGGTAAGGGAGCAAATGATTTTGCGATAAAACAAGGCGTTAAATTAGAACCGGATGAATATTTCTTTTCTCAGTTCAGATATGATCAATGGAAGGCCATTCGTGATTCTGATAATTATTCGCTTGATCATACCCACCAGCGGCTGGAAGAATTAATGAAAGATAAAAAATTCGGAACGGTTGGCGCAGTTGCGTGCGATCAAAGTGGAGATATTGCAGCTGCTACAAGTACCGGCGGTATGACTAATAAAAAGTATGGACGTATTGGTGACAGTCCCATGATTGGAAGCGGTACGTATGCCAATAATAAAACCTGCGCCATCAGTTGTACCGGGCACGGTGAAATGTTTATACGCGCGGTAGCTGCATATGATGTTAGCGCAATCATGGAATATAAAAATTACAGTTTGGAACAGGCCATGGATGAAGTCGTAAATAAAAAATTGGTAAAGATTGAAGGCGAAGGCGGCATGATAGGCGTGGATGCAGCAGGAAATTTTTCATTGATATTTAACAGTGCAGGCATGTACCGTGGTGTTCGCAGTAGTGATGGAACAGACGAAGTAGCCTTGTACAGATAGGTTGAAACGTTGATTGGTTAACAACTTAAGGTGCGGACCTTGCGCCCGCTCACTGAAAACAGGAAATTGTTGATTTTGTGGTGCAGGGATTTTGAGATTTCTTCTTATTAGCGGCATTGGCAACCTCACAATCGCCAAATCACCAAATAGTATGAAAAAATATGCAGTTATAGTAGCGGGTGGCGCCGGTGTACGCATGGGTTCGTCTCTTCCCAAACAATTCATGGTGCTGCAGGGCAAGCCGGTACTGTGGCATACACTTACTGTATTTCTTACTGCTTTTAGCGATATACAAATTATACTTGTTTTGCCTGCTGATTATATAGAGACAGGTAATTCAATTGTTGCAATGGTTTCAGCGCCACATAGAATACAAATAACGACCGGCGGAGAAACACGCTTTCAATCTGTAAAAAACGGGTTGAAACTGATCGAAAAAAAATCAATTGTCTTTGTTCACGATGGCGTACGCTGTTTAATTACCCCGCAATTAATAAGGCGTTGTTATGAAGTTGCTTTTGAAAAAGGTAACGCAATACCAGCAACTACAGCTATTGATTCAATCAGAATTGAAAAAGGCAATGGTAATGAAATAATTGACAGGAATAAAGTTCGTATCATTCAAACGCCACAAACATTTCTGGCAGAATTACTACTCAACGCCTTCGAACAGGAATACAGTCCTGCTTTTACTGATGAAGCAGCAGTGGTCGAAAAAAATGGTGTAGCCATTCATCTTATTGATGGCGAAACAAATAATATCAAAATCACAACACCTGTAGATTTGCTGATTGCAGAAAAAATTTTAGAAGGAAAATCTTTTATTCCGCAGAACCTTCACGAGTCGAAAAATACAGACCACAAAGCGGTATGATAACACGTTTGCGACGGGCATACAACAAACTTATATTTTGTCTTCGTATTTCCGGCAGCATTAAAAGTTTTTTTTGCTGATCGTCAATAGTGAAAAATGTCACCGGTATCAAAAAAAATATACTGCAACGGCGTTTAAGAACCAGGCCACGCCGGCGCAATATGATATTTTTTATAATCACCAGAAAAGTGAAATATTTTTAAGAACCTATGCCGGGGAGATAAGAATGTTGTATGAAATTTTTCTAGCGGAAATGTACCCGCTTCCTGGCGCTGTTTCATTTAGTAATGGCGTTATTGTAGAAGCAGGTGCCAATGCTGGAATAACAGCCTTGTATTTTTCTTCCATCTTTCCCACGGCAACTATATTTTGTATTGAACCCGCTGCTATGAATATAAGCGTACTAAAAATGAATCTTGCTTCCGCTATCAGTTCTGGCAAGGCACATATAATAGAAGCTGCGTTATATAAAAAAGATCAGGATGTATATTTAAATAATAGTGGGTGGGCCTATAACGCGTCGATGAATGAAGCCGGTGAAATTGGTACTGCAATTGCGATGAATACATTCGTTGAAAAAAATACGCTGGAAAAAATTGATTTATTGAAAGCAGGTATTGAGGGCGCAGAAAATTTCATATTTTTTCACATTAGGAAAGGTCATCGGAAATAAATAACATTTTTAGTGAGATTCATAACCATGAAATGAAAGCAGATATTCAGTCAATCCTTGTGCAGTCCGGCTTCTATTGTTATCAATGGAACGATCGTTTTAGCAACGTGT